>NZ_JBFATO010000014.1:0-190949 GCF_040678355.1 Streptomyces sp. NPDC052701 | reverse complement strand
CCACTGGCTGGACTGGTACAACTACCACCGACCCCACACCGGCATCGGCGGCCAAACCCCCGCCAGCCGCGTCACCAACCTGTCCGGACAGCACACCTAGGCCCGAAGGCGGGGCCTAGCGCACCAGGCCCCACCGGAAGCCGAGCGCCACGGCGTGGGCCCGGTCCGACGCGCCGAGCTTCTTGAACAGCCGCCGGGCGTGGGTCTTGACGGTGTCCTCGGAGAGGAACAGCTCGCGGCCGATCTCGGCGTTGGAGCGGCCGTGGCTCATGCCTTCGAGGACCTGGATCTCCCGCGCGGTGAGCGTGGGCGCGGCGCCCATCTCGGCCGAGCGCAGCCGGCGCGGGGCGAGCCGCCAGGTCGGGTCGGCGAGGGCCTGGGTCACCGTCGCGCGCAGTTCCGCGCGGGACGCGTCCTTGTGCAGGTAGCCGCGGGCCCCGGCGGCGACCGCGAGCGCCACGCCGTCCAGGTCCTCGGCGACCGTGAGCATGATGATGCGCGCCCCGGGGTCGGCCGAGAGCAGTCGCCGGACGGTCTCCACGCCGCCCAGACCGGGCATGCGCACGTCCATCAGAATCAGGTCCGAGCGGTCGGCACCCCAGCGGCGGAGGACTTCCTCGCCGTTGGCAGCCGTCGTCACGCGCTCGACGCCGGGCACGGTCGCGACCGCGCGGCGGAGCGCCTCTCGGGCAAGCGGGGAGTCGTCGCAGACGAGGACGGAAGTCATGGCCGCCCTCCGCAGCTGATGCGCGTCACCTTGAGCCTCCAGGCTGGTACGAAATCGTCACCTGTGCGGTCGACCGTCTCGGACGCCCGCCCGAGCGCTTGTTCCTTCAACCGCCTCGCACTCTCAACGACGGTCACTCGAAAGAGTTACGGGGCTGTCTGCCATCTTCGGCACTCTACGTGAGGGGGCGCTCACGGTACCGACATGCACAGCCGACCCTCAATCTTTCATCACAACCTATGCCCCATTTAGACCCTTTTCTTCCCCTTTGCTGGTGTCTGCGACTAGATTCGCAACGAGTCATATTTTCATCTCCTTAGATCGTAGTTGTACGGTCGTGGACACCGGATCCGCCCAGAACGGCTACAAGGGGTCACGCAATGGCAGATTTCTCCCGCCTTCCCGGACCGAACGCGGACCTGTGGGACTGGCAGCTGCTGGCTGCCTGTCGCGGGGTGGACAGCTCGCTCTTCTTCCACCCGGAGGGCGAGCGCGGTGCGGCTCGGAGTGCTCGCGAGAACTCGGCCAAAGAGGTCTGCATGAGGTGCCCGGTACGCGCCGAGTGCGCCGCCCACGCATTGGCGGTACGCGAGCCGTACGGCGTGTGGGGCGGGCTGACCGAGGACGAGCGCGAAGAACTCATGGGGCGGGCGCGCAACCGGCTGGTGTCGGCGTCGACCGCCAGCGGACACGCCACGTCGAACACTTGAAGGAACGTTTCTGCAACCTGGGCACGCGTACGCGTGCCCTTGTTTTTTCCCGGGCGCCCCGTCCGCTCCCCCGGGCGGCCCGTCCGCCTTTCCCCGGGCGGCCCGCCCGTGTCCGGCGCCCCCGCCGTTCGCCGCCGGGCGGCCGGGGCCTACCGGGCCGCCGCCCGGGCCAGCTGGTCCAGGGTCGCCGCCACGGCCGGCACCTGCGCGAGGTCGGGCAGCGTGAGCGCGACGATCTCCCGTCGCACCGTCGGCTCCAGCGTCACGGTCCGTACGCCCCTGGGCCGTACGGACTCGACGGCCAGCTGCGGCAGGACGGCGACACCGAGCCCGGCGCCGACCAGGCCGACGACGGCCGGGTAGTCGTCGGTCGCGAAGTCGATGCGCGGGGTGAAGCCGGCCGTCTCGCAGACCTCGACCAACTGGCCGCGGCAGCGCGGGCAGCCCGCGATCCACGGCTCCCCGGCGAGTTCGCCGATGGCGACGGACTGCGCGTGCGCGAGCCGGTGGCGTTCGGGCACGAGCGCGACGAGGCGGTCCGCCAGCAGCGGCCGTACGACGAGGTCGTCCCATTCCTCGGCGCCCGCCCCGTCCGCGTAGCGGAAGGCGAGCGCCACGTCGCAGTCGCCGTCGCGCAGCATCTCGACGGACCTGGGCGGTTCGGCCTCCTCCAGGGAGACCCGGGTGCCGGGGTGGGCCTCGCGCAGCGCGGCCAGGGCCGTCGGCACGAGCGTGGAGCTGCCGCTGGGGAAGGAGACGAGCCGCACCCGTCCCGCGCGCAGTCCCGCGATGGCGGCGACCTCCTCCTCGGCCGCGGTGAGCCCGGCCAGGATGCCCGCGGCGTGCCGCACCAGCGCCTCACCGGCCTGCGTCAGGCGCATCTCGCGGCCGGTGCGGACGAGCAGCGGTGTGCCGACCGACGCCTCGAGGGCCTTCATCTGCTGGCTGACGGCGGGCTGGGTGCATCCCAGTTCGCGCCCCGCGGCCGAGAAGGAACCGGTGGCGGCCACGGCGCGCAGGACGCGGAGATGACGGGCTTCGATCACGCTCCGAGAATAAGCGAACCTTTGAATCGGTGGCGAATAATGCGTCGACGCTTTGGGATGCTGTCCCCTACCGTGCCGGCATGAGGCTTCTGTCAGTGAATCTGGGCCGCGCGAAGGCCGTGCCGTTCACGGATCATCCGGACGGCGTGACCGGCATCGACAAGCGGCCGGTGGCCGGACCGGTGCGGGTGGCGGCGCCCGGGCCCAAGGGCGTCGGCGCAAGCGGACTGGCCGGGGACGCCGTGTGCGACAGGCGGCACCACGGCGGCGACGACCAGGCGGTGTACGCGATGGCGCGCGAGGACCTCGACGACTGGGAACGCGAGCTCGGGCGGCCGCTGGCCGACGGCGTCTTCGGCGAGAACCTCACGACGCGGGGCCTGGACGTCTCCGGCGCGCTGATCGGCGAGCGCTGGCGCATCGGGTCCGCGGTGGTGCTGGAGGTCACCTCCGGCCGGATCCCCTGCCGCACCTTCCAGGGCCATCTGGGTGAAAAGAGGTGGGTGAAGCGGTTCACGGAGCGGGGGGCTCCGGGGGCGTACCTGCGGGTGATCGAGGCCGGCGAGATACGGGCGGGCGACCCGGTGGAGATCGTGCACCGGCCGGATCACGACGTGACGGTCGCCCTGCAGTTCCGGGCGGTGACCACCGAGCGGACACTGCTGCCGCGGCTGCTCGCGGCGGGCGGGGCGCTGCATTCCGAGGCGCTGGAGATGGCGCAGAAGTACGGGGAGAAGTACGGCGTCTGAGGGCGGCGGGGCAGGACGGGGCGGCGCACCGGGGCTGTCGGTCTGTCACGTCACCGAGTCGGCCGGGTGGTTGCGGTGCCGCCGCCCCTGGCGCCGCAAGGCCCCCGGGGAAACCCCGGAGGCGGACGGGGGTTGGCCCAGGGGCGGGTCGGAGCGTGTCCCGAGGACCGACGGGCCGTGAACGACGGCGCCGGACCCGCGCGGCCCGCCCCGTCCCCCACCTCGCCCCCCGCGGCGGAACCGGTCGTGGGGATCGTCGCGGGGACCGCCGTGGAGACCGCTGGACCCACCGCGGAAAGCGCCCCGCGCGACCCCCACCGCGCCGAGCGGACGCGCGCAGCCCGGGTAACTACTCTTGGGCCATGACAACGGCTCTGATTACGGGATCGACGGCAGGCATCGGGGCCGCGTTCGCGCGGCGACTGGCGGCCGACGGGCACAACCTGGTGCTGGTGGCCCGCGACACCCGTCGGCTGCGGGAACAGGCGACCGAGCTGCACGACCGGCACGGCATCGAGGCGGAGGTGCTGACGGCCGACCTGGCGGAGGACGAGGGCATCGAGGCGGTGGCCGCCCGGCTGGGCGACCGCAAGAACCCCGTCGACCTGCTGGTCAACAACGCCGGTTTCGGCAACAAGGGCCGCTTCCTCGACGTGTCCATGGCCGACGAGCTGAGGATGCTCAAGGTGCACTGCGAGGCGGTGCTGCGGCTGACGTCGGCGGCGACGGAGGCGATGCGGGAGCGGGGCCGCGGCGGAGTGATCAACGTCGCGTCGGTGGCGGCCTTCGTCCCCCGGGGCACGTACGGGGCGTCGAAGGCGTGGGTCGTGCAGTTCACGCAGGGCGTGGCGCGGGACCTGGCCGGCAGCGGCGTACGGCTGATGGCCCTCTGCCCCGGTTTCGTGCGCACAGAGTTCCACGACCGGGCCGGCATGGGCACGGACAACATCCCGAACTGGCTGTGGCTCGACGCGGACAAGCTGGTCGCGGCGGCGCTCGGCGACCTGGCCCGGGGCAAGACGCTGTCGGTCCCGGACCCGCGGTACAAGGCGCTGATGGGGGCGGTGAAGCTGGTGCCACGCGGCATGCTCGGCGGAATCACCTCGAAGACCGGGCGGAAGTACGGGCCGCAGTAGCGCGGCGCCGGAAGGGCTGCGCGGGAGTCGCCGGCAGGCCCGCGCGGCGCGTGAGCCGGCCGGGCAGGCAAGGGCGGTCCGGGCGGTTCCGCGGTGCGGGCGAGGCAGCGGGCAGGAGAGGCGCGCGGCGGTGGCCCGGCGGAGAATGGTGCTGTTCGACCGGACCGGGGGAGCCGGAGGCGGGACCATGACCTTCGTACAGCTCATCGAGTGCAGGACCGACCGGTTCGACGAGGTGAACCGGCTGATGGACGCATGGGTCGAGCAGACCAGGGGCAAGCGGACGGCGACGCACGCGGTGGTCGGCAGGGACCGCTCGGACGCGTCGCACATCGTCGAGATCGTGGAGTTCCCCTCGTACGAGGAGGCGATGCGGAACTCCAAGCTGCCGGAGACCGACCGCATCTTCCGGGAGATGGTCGCCCTCTGCGAGGAGGAACCCACGTTCACCGACCTGGACGTGGTGCGGGAGGAGCGGTTGTAGGCGGCCGGGCGCGCGGCGGTTTCGACTTCTCTCCTCGTTCCGGATCGAGGACCGGATCGCCCAGGGGGATCACGGTGGGCGCGGATGCCCTGGCTCACCCGGGTGCGCGACGAGCTGGTGGCGATCCCCGCCGAACGGGACCGGGTGTCCACGGCCGAGGAACCGGCGAGCGTGCCAGGGTCTCGGCGGGGGAGCCGGCTCCCCCGCCGAGACCCTGGCACGGTCCCTGGCCGTGGTGCGCGCCGCGGTCGAGGCGGAGATCCGCAAGCGGGACGACGAGTCCGGCACCGATGATCCCGGCAGTCCCGCCGAGGTGCCCGCGCGGCCGGCCGTACAGCGGCGCGGCGGCCGGATCGTCGTCCCGATGGAGGACCGGCCGGGCGCCGACGACCCGACGCCCGCCGAACCCGCCGACTACGCGGCGGCCCTGGGCGAGACGGCCGCCGACCTGGCCCGCCGGGAGCCGCTGCCCGGCCGGACGACGGTGCTGCGCGAGCTGCGCGCCGTCCCGGCTCCGGACGGCATGGCGCCGCTCGCCGGCACCCGGCTGGTGGAGCTGGCCGCGTCGATGGTGGGCGGGGTGGCGTTCTCCCCGCGCCTGGAGCTGTTCCCGCCGGACCTGGGGCTGTGCCACGCCCTGCGCATCTCCCAGGCCCCGGCCGGGGTCCGCCCGGAGAGCGGCATCCCGCTGGACGACCTGCTGTCCCGGGTACGGGCCCGGTTCCCCGGTCTTGCGGTACTGGACGGGACGACGTACGTCGAGCTGGCCGAGGCGGGTTTCCCGCTCGACCGGGATCCCGGTCGGCGGCGCCTCTTCCCCAGGGCCGAGGAGGGCTGCGGCAGCCGGCTCGGTCCGTCCTCCTCCGTGCCCACCAGCACCGGTTCCCTGTACGCGGCGGCCCAGGGCCGTGTCGCCGAGGGCCGGGACCCGCGGGAGGTGCTGTCCGCGCGGCTGACGGAAGCGCACCGCCTCGGTGGTTTCCTGACGCTCACCCTCAAGGGAGCGGATCCGCCGGGTGTGGCGGACGCGCTCGCCGTGCGGTAAGAGGTGGCGGTGTCGCCGAACTCCGTGTTCCTGGACGCCCTGCGGGAGCTGGCCGAGGAGCAGTCGGTGCGCTGGCAGGCGCTGCTGACGGCGGACGCCGAGTTCACGGCGAAGGGCACGCCGGGCGCGGCGCTCGCCTCGTGCACGCGGCCGGCGGCGGAGCGGGTGCGGCAGCGGGTGGTGGACGGGTCCCCGCGCGGTCGTGCTGCTGCACGAGGCTGGCAGCCCGGCCCTCCGACGCCGCCGCCTTGGCTCTCTCCCACTCTTCCCAGCCACTTCGCTCCCCCGTTCTCCATCCTGCTACGACGGACTTTGCTGCAGCCTTCGCCCATCGCTCGAACGAAGCTGTCAACTTCGTTAATTCGGCCAGCGGTTCGCCTACCTCGCGCTTCACTCCGAACGGGCGGGGCCGTCGATCGGATGGTGCGATCCGGATGCTCCGCGTCCGTCCGGCGCGATCACGGAACGCGGTACGGGGGTGAGGGTGGTGACCGGGGAGACGCCGGACGAGTTGTTCCTTGAAATTTCGAGACGGTGCCGGAACGGTGCGGTCACCCGTCTGACTGCCGAGTTCGGCTTGCCGAACCGCATTGCCGACCTCGCTTCCGCCTCCTCGACCGTCGAGGTCCCGGGCTCACCAGGGCGGGTGGCTCGGGATCTCCAGGCCGAACAGGTAGTTGCCGCTGGTTCCCCACGGGTCCTTCCCGGCTCGCGTGCCGGCCCGGTCCCGAGGGGGATTCGACATCCGTCGGCGTACCCGGGAACACCTGCGAGTCGGGATGCCGGCGGGCACCGCGGCGTGGACGTACCCCATGGCAAGAGGCCCCACCGGTGGTGGGGCCTCGCAACGCGGCACGGGAACGGGTCGGTGTCGTCGCGTCAGGACAGCGGCGGCTGTCCCCACTGGAAGTAGCCCCAGCCGCTCACGACGGCGACCAGCCACAGCAGCAGCACCAGGGAAATCCGCAGCTCCAGGTACCGGCCCGCCTTGACGTTCAGCCCCGACCGGTCGAGCCGGAAGTCCCAGGCAGGCGTCTGCTCCACGGAGCCGTCACACGTCTCGCATCCGTCGGCGCCCTTCCCGCTCTGCCTCTTCGCGGCCATGTCACACACCGTCCTTTCGTCGCGTCCCACCGGACACTACAACTCTACTTAGGTAGAAGACAACCTAGCTAGATCGGTGGAGGACCCCGGGCGCCGAGTGTTTCAGTAAGAGCAACATAAGTCGTGGACAAGGTAGGTAGAGTTGGAGGTATGAGTGGATTCCGAATGACCAAGCAGACCGAGCTGGTCCTCAGGGAGCTGCTCCAGAACCCGACGCGAGCCCACTACGGGCTGGCAATCGGTCAGGCGGTGGGACTGCAGAGCGGGACCATCCAGCCCATCCTGGCCAGGCTCGAACGAGCGGGGATACTGGAGAGCTTCTGGGAGGACCCCGACGAGCACGCCGCCAGCATCCCGCCCCGACCTCGGCGCCGCTACTACCGGTTCACCACGGACGGCGCGGAGCAGGCCCGCGTAACCCTGGCCCTGGCCATGGCCAAGAGAAGGAGGCCGGTGGAGTCCGGCATAGCCTCCACTCCCGTTACGGACTGATCGGACTGCACAGTGATGGTCACCGCTCTCGCCACCGCGGTTCTGTTCGTCTCGGCGACCCTGCTCACGCTCCTCGCCCTGCTCCTGGCGGGACGCGGCAGGAAGTCGACAGCACAAGTGATCAAACTGCTTCCCGAACCGCTAGACGTGTTTCTGGGCCGGGTGGGCAGGCGGCTCGTCTCCCTGTGGGGGGCCAGGCGGAAGGGAAGTCGGCACGAGAAGCGATCCGCAGCCGTCCACCGGGACAACCGGGTGGGCCTCAGGCTGCGCTTCATCAGCGCCCTCCTCCCCACCGATGAGAAATGGCGCCTCGAGGAGATGATGAACCACCGCAACGAGCTGCGGAAGGACGGCGGGCGCCTGCCCCCTTTCCACTACCTGACCACTTTCGCCGGGGCATGCAGGATGCGCTGGGAAGCATGGGCGTATCCCAGGCGCCGGATCGACTGAGACCGGGCCGCGGCACGAAGGGAGAGCGGCCCCCCGGGCCCCCACGATCGTGGGGGCCCTTCACGTTGCGGCGCCTACGCTTCCGGGACGACCCGCCGCGGGTCACCCGACAGGAACCCGACACCCTGAGGACAACCATGCTCATGTCATTCTGCTATGTGCTTTCAGCTATAGGCATAATGGGTGAAGCGAACTGGGAAAAGCGTTCTGCGCATAGCAGAAACGGTCCCGGGTACGCGCACGGCGGAAGGAGCGGCGATGACACCCTTTGTTGATCCCAGCCTCAACAGGCGAAAGCTGCGTATCGCGTTGCGCAGGGCCCGGGAGGACGCCGGCCTCACGCAGCGGGAGGCCGCGGAACGCTTGGAGTGGTCCCTGTCCAAACTGGTCCGGGTGGAGAACGGCACGGTGAGCGTCTCCGTGACCGACCTGCGCGCCTTGACCCAGATCTACGGCGTCACCGATCCCGCAGCGGTCGAGGAACTGGAGACCGCGGCCCGCGGAAGCAAAGGGCCCAGTTGGTGGTCGAGCTTCCACGACGTCGTCAATCCGCAGTTCGCCCAGTACCTGGGGTACGAGACCGCCGCCGTCAGCCTGGCCACGTACCACCCGATCGTGGTGCCGGGCCATCTACAGACCCGCAGCTACGCGGAGGAACTCCTACGTCCCCGCGTTTCCGACGCCGACCGGCTCACGCGCATCGTGGACCTCAGGATGAAGCGCCAGGAGCGGATGTTCGGAGGCCAGGGCCCCCAGGAGACGCTGTTCGTCCTGGACGAGGCCGCCGTCCGGCGCCAGGTCGGCGACCGCGCGGTCATGGCCGAGCAGCTCCGGCAGTTGCTGAACTTCGCCGACCGGCCCGGCGTGACCATTCGTGTCCTGCCCTTCGAGGCGGGCGCCCACTACAGCACCCTCGGCAGTTTCGTCCTGCTCGGCTTCACCGACGACGAGGACCTGCTGTACCTGGAGTACGCCACTGGCAGCATGACCGGGGGCGAGGACCCCGAGCTGCTGGGGCGCTACCACGAGTGTCTGGAGCAGATCTCGCGCTTGGCCCTCGGAATCCCGGAATCGCTCAATTTGATCCGCCGTGTCGAGCAGGACCTGGGCAGGGGCTGACCGGTCCGGGTCCCGCGGAACCGACGGCCGGTGGCATGAGCAGGGGGGAGGATCGAGGTGACGAGGGCAGCGTGGTGGCGCCTGCGGGAACGGATGCTGGTTTCCGGAGAAAGGCAGGAGCGCACGGGCTCGGCCGGCGAGGAGCCCGCAGAGGAGGCCAGGGGGTCGGACCGGGCGGAGGACCCCGTACACACGCACCCCGCCTCCATATCCCCGGAGTCCGAGGAACGGATCGTCGGTTGCGTCGCCGTGCTCGGACTCCTCTTGCTGGTGAGCGGGGTGACCGTCGTGCTCG
The DNA here is from genome assembly GCF_040678355.1 of Streptomyces sp. NPDC052701. Lineage (NCBI taxonomy): Bacteria > Bacillati > Actinomycetota > Actinomycetes > Kitasatosporales > Streptomycetaceae > Streptomyces > Streptomyces sp. NPDC052701. Next base: position 181,592 of record NZ_JBFATO010000014.1, on the reverse strand, counting down.
CGCTCGCCAACGGATACTGGGACGTCTCGTGGGAGACCGTCATCTGGGCCGTGGCCAGCGTATTGTTCGCCACTTGTGTCGCCGCACTCGCCTGGCGGGTCGGGAAGGCGTGGCAGCGCCGGAGGAACGGCCCTACCGAGGCGACCCCGCCCGCGGAACGTGCGAAAGACGATCAGGACTCGGTGGGGAAACCATGACGGAGTGACGTCCGCACCACAGGCCCGCGCTTACCGAGACGGTGAGGAGCACGGCCATCCAGAGCACCCGCTTCGCCAGCGCGCTCTCCACCAGAAGGGACGCAGCGGCCGCGGTGCTCGTGGCGACCGCCCCGACAGCGAGCAGAAGGACCGCGGGGGTCGCGACGCCGACGGAGCGCGACCGGCCTCCACCTCCGGGCCGCTGCGCTGCAGACTTCTCGATGTCCATAACAGCCCCACACTTCCTGCTGTCCGCCCGTAAAGATGTCATGCGTTCCTTGGTTCTTCTCGTACCACAGCACGGAGGAAGCCGGTCCAGGCGAGGGCGGTGAAGCGCAGCACGACCGCAGCGGGTCGCTTCGAGTCACGCGCGAGGACGTGCCCCGCGAGCACGGCCACCTCCACGCACTCTGTCTCGTTGCCGCAGGCACTGCTTCTACGCCATAAGGGTCGCCCCTCATGAACCACCGCAGTCTCCCCCCGATTTCCCGAGCCGCCCAAAACGGGTGCCTGTCAAGCGTAGTGGTCGGCGGTGCACCGCCGCAGGCGAGTGCCGAAATCCCTGGCTGCACCTTTGCCAGCAGTGCCCAGTCGATCACGAAGAGCCACCTTGAGTTCAGGTTAGGGCCAGCTCGTCCAGGCGTGCCATAGGAGAACCGGCCCATTCGGGGTACGCCCGCGCTCCATGGAGGCTTCTTGCGCCGTCCGCCACCCCTTCCCGCTCCGGACGGGACAGGTGTCCGCATCACCACCCGGCCCCGGACGGCACCTCCCGTCCCCCGAGGGGCGGAGGCAGGTCCGGTGCCCCGCGCCCTCGTTCCGTCCGCCCTCCCCCACCTCTCCCCGAGCTCCGCCGCATCCCCCGGGGTATGCACGACGAACTCGCGCGGCCCATCTCCGCCCGGCTCGCGGCGGGCCATACCCCGAGCACCGTCCGTACCCACGTCCTGCGCGGCCTGCCCGACGGCGACCCCCCGGTCCACCGCCCCGGCAGCCTCCTGCCCCACCTGCTCCGCGAGGACCCGCCCGTGTCCAACCCTGGCGACACCGCTCCGCCGCCGGCCCCGAACCCGGCCCGCCCGCCCGTCCGGCCGCCCTCCGGGAGTGCGAGGGCGACCACGTCCAGGCGACGCTGTTCCGGCCGGTCGGCGACGAGACGCGGTGCCGCCGCTGCCTCGGCTCACCAGTGCCCGCGCGCCCGGGAGCGTCCGCTCCAGCAGGTCCGGGCCGCGGTCGACGCGGCTAGGTGGGACCGACCGGGACGTCTCCGTGGACCCCACTGTCGTTCGCGCCCGCCGACATGCCTGCAGTGCCCTGAGCGATCCGCCGCCTACAACCTTCGCGGCCTGTCGCGAGTCGGAGACGCCGCGATGAGGTGAGGGCCCTCGCATCACCGGTCCACAGAAATGGCATACGATGCGCGCGCCCCTCATAAAGATCACATAAGAGGATGTACACGTCATGGCAATCCGTGCCCCCTATCGTTCCCTTCGCGGCATACCTGCCGTCGCCGCTCTGCTCGCGATCGGCGCGGTGGGGTGCTCGGATGTCTCCGACGCCGTCGACAGCGCCAAGGACGGCGCGAAGAAGGCGGCCCGCCAGCGCTCGGTGTTCTCGCTGGACCTCGGCGACTGCTACAACCCGAACGGCAAGGCCGAGGGGACGGCGTACGCCGTCGAGATCGTGCCCTGCGACGAGGCACACGAGGGCCAGGTCGTCGGCGAGTTCGCGGTCGACGAGGGCGAGAAGTACCCCGGCGACGACGGGATCTCGGCGATCGCGGACGAGCGCTGCCCGGTCGAGGCGCAGAAGTACGCCCCGGACACCTGGGCGCTCCCCCAGGGCGTCAGCCTCTTCTACTACACCCCGACCAAGGAGAGCTGGGCGACCGGCGACCGTGCGGTGAGCTGTACCTACACCGCGGAGAAGGGCGCCACGTTCAAGGGCTCGCTGGACACCGCGAAGTCCCTCAAGCCCGAGCAGCTCACGTACCTGAAGGGTTCGAACGCGGTCTACGAGGCCCTGTGGGCGAACCAGCCCGAGAAGGACACCGTCGAGGACGACCTGGCCGGCTACAAGGCGCAGGCCAAGGCCGTCGCGGCCGCCCTCGACGCACATGTCGAGGGCCTGGGCGGCATCAAGGGCACCGAGGTCGGCAAGCTCCGCGCGACGCTGACGAAGGCGGCCGGGAACTGGAAGAAGGCCGCGAACGCCGCCGACGCCGACGCGTTCTACACCGCCTACGACCCGGCGTTCACCGACACCGACCCGAACAAGTCGGTCGCCGCCCGCAAGGAACTGGGCCTGGCCACCACCGTCCCGGCCGACGAGGCCGAGGTCTGGGCGGGCTGACGCCCCGTCGGACGGGCGTGGCCGGGTCCGTCAAGAATCCGGCCGCGCCTCCCGGGACCCGCCCGGTCCGGCGCCGCTGTCCCGGCTCACCGGCACCCGGGCACGGGACGGCGGGCGTGGGCGGGGCGCGTTCGCCGCCCGCCTAATCGCCTCCGCCGCCCCCGCCGCCGTCACCGCCCCCGCCGCCGTCACCGCCTCCGCCGTCGCCGCCGTCTCCCCCGTCGCTGCCCCAGCCGTCGCCGCCGCCGGGCTCGTTGTCGTCCCGGCCGCGGCCGAGGTTGCTGAACCAGGGGCGGTCCCACATCTCGCCGTCCGCCTCCCCGCCCTCCCCGCGGGAGCGGCGCCCCGAGCGGAACCTGGCCAGACCCGTGGTGTCCCCGAGGCCGAAGGACACGGCGACGGCGTGGGCCATGACGGCGTCCAGGGGATCGGGGGTCTCGTGGTGCACGGAGGCCAGCGGCAGCAGCACCGTGCCGGGCGCGGGCTCCGGCCACCGCGGCGGACGAGTCAGCAGGGCGACGCGCCGGTCGTCGCGCAGCAGCCACGAGCTCTCCGCGTCCGCGCGCCGCAGCGTCCACTGCCGGTCGGGCAGGTGGATCTCGACGCGGCTCCTGGACTTGCGGAACTTCTTCCGGAGGGCGAGCCGTGCGGGGACGTCGCCGACGGTCAGGAGCAGGCCGCCGTCCGGGGCGTCCGAATCGGCGTCGAAGCCGTACGGCGCCCTGAGGCGTACGGCGGGGGCCTGCGGGCCCCAGACGTCCACCCGGACCAGGCGCCGGTCCACGGCGACGGCTATCGGTCCGGCGGGGCCCGGCGCGTACCGGCGCGCGATCCACAGCGGTACGCCCTCCTCCCGCGCCCGCGCGGCGAGGGCGGCCACCGCGTCCGGACCGCCGCACCCGCGGACCGCCAACTCGCCCAGGACGCGGGCGAACTCGGCGGCCCGGTGCACCTTCAGGGGCGTGGTGGTGCCGGTGACCCGGGTGACCGGGACGACCCCGCGGCCCTCCGCCACCCACTCCAGGGGGCGTTCCGTGCCGCCGCCACCGAGCCAGGACCCCCGCAGGAACGCCTCGGCCATGGCCGCGAGGTTCAGCTCCTCGAGCGGTGTCGTCCTGCGGCCCCTGCGCAGCCGCTCCCCGGTGAGTTCCACGGTCCGCGCCAGCGGGTTCCACGACTCCTCCGCGTAGAGCACCCGGCTCATCGCCACCCCCTCCTGCTTCCTCCCATGCCTGCTCCTGCGCGGGCTTCAGCCGGGCGTGGCAGTGTCCCGAGTATCGATCATGATGTGTTCGCCTTGCACACGGACGCCCTGATCCCGTCTTCGGCCATGACCTCCAGACCCGGCGGCAGTCCCACGCGCATCCTCTCCCGCTTCGGTCCGTCCAGAGGACCGGGCGAGTGACGGCGCGCCAAGGATCCGCCGCCGTGGTCGATGTCAGCCCGACGACGCTGTCGGTGAAGCAGGGGAGATCGGGGTGGTCGATGACCAGAAGTCGGAGTGAACGTTGGGACGTGGGACGGGGTGGTCATAGTCGGGGCCGTTGGCCGGAGTCGTGGGTTCGGCAACGTCGGATGATTCGACACAGGGAGAATCGACCTCGAAAGCAACTTGCCCTGCGCCACCGACGACAAGGGAGATACCGAACCCGTCAGGCGACTGAGCGAAAATGGCAGGGAATTTTTCGCTCTTGTTGACAGACTTGATCTGGTACCCACTCTTCTCCCAGAACCGTTGCACGACTCCGAGGAAGTTCCCTCGACGCTCCTTGGAGATGATGGTCATCACCGTGCGCGAACGAGAGACATCGCAACTTCCTGCGGAAGTCCCGCTGTGAGTCCAGTGAACTTCCGGCCTGATCGCATCCAGAGTCGCGTCCAGCATCTCATCTGCACGTTCCGCCGCCTGCTGCATAGTAATGCCCATGACCGTCCTGCGACTTTCTCCGGATGCTTTTTCTGGGGCGCTGGGCACCGCGTCGCAGCCTCCCAGTGCAATGACGCCTGACACGGCGATCAGGAGTGTCCCCCACCGTTTCCTCACCGAGGCCGCTCCAACTGGATTTCACTAGAATTTCCGGACACGATCAAAGCGATATTGTTGGCGGATTCCTTGTCCTTCTCAGGGTTGAAGTAATTCGAGTGGGCAGGTGTCGGACCTTGTCCGTCGACGAAGGGTCTCGGCCCGTCGTCCACCCGGAAGCGATGGGCGCCGAACTCCTCGCTGGCGGGATCGGTCCCGAACCAGATTTCGTTGGGGTCGGTCTGGGCGTCCTGAGCCTCGTACGCGGCGATCCCGCCCACGACAGCGCCCGACGCTCCGCCCAAGAGAGCTCCGGCAGGCCCAGCCATCCCGCCACCGAGGACGAAGCCTGCGGATCCGCCGCCCGCGATGCCCGTGAAGATCCCGCTGGCCTCATTATGGTTGGGGAGTTTGGTCACCGGATCATTGTCCGCCGCACCTACGAAGACATGTCCCTTCCCTACGTTGAGATCTGCGGCATGGTGAGCTCCGGTGCCAGGACTGCCCACCAGAATGATATCGTCGGCTCCCGGGATTCCGCCTTGCTGTTGGGCCGCCTGGCCGACGGCGAGCGATCCGTAGGAGTGGCCGATCGCAGTGATGTGCGGGTCGTGATTCTCATTGGTGGCCGAGATGCCCGCCATGAACTGATTGTAAGAAATGGCGCCCGCCTTGGCGTCATCCATTGACATTACGTCCGCATTGTCCACGACTTCGGACGCGGGCATTTGTGGAGCATCATATCCCAGCCAGACGATCGAAGCAGTGGACGGGTCGTAGAACTGAGCTTCTTTTGCCGTGTCACGCGCCCTTTTGAGATCGTTCCTGGCGAAGTCGGCATCGAGGGAAGTACCCAGCCCGGGCACATAGGCCGAAACGTTCTTCGATGCATCAGGGTTTCCGTAACTGACAATAGCCCGACCACCTCCCTCGTCTCCGATTCCGAGCAGATACATGGGCGGAAACTTCGGATCGGGATTCCTCAACTGGTTGTCAATCAACTCTAGCCCGTCCAGCATCATCCTCGACTTCTCGTCGTGCCGCTCCGAAAGCTTTCCGATGAGAAGCTGAATGTTCTCCCGGTTCGCCTCGTCCCGTACGACGGCCGGGATGCCGTCCAGGTTCCCGATGACATCGGGATAGATCGCCAGGTACTCCTCTTGCTGATCTTTCGAGAGACTGTCCCACCAGGCTTTGCGGTCGGCCGGCGGCTTCTCGGTGGGGATGTCGTCCTTCAAGTACTCCGACGCGGCTGACCGCACCGCTGACGCATCGGATGCCGCGTCACCCCACGTCTTCTTGTTGACCGTCAGCCCCGGTGCCGCTTTCAGCTTCCCCAGCGCCTTGCTGTACCGCTCGTCGATCTCCGTGGCCTCCCGCAGGGCGTGGGCGATGCGGTCGGCGATGTCCTGGGCTTTCGCGCGGTGGGGGTTGGGGCTGTGCAGGCCGGCGGTGTCCGGACCGAGTCCGGGCGTGTACAGACCGGTGTTGCCCTTGATCGTCCCACCGGGGATTTCATCGCCGGTCAGCACGTTCTCGCCACCGGCGGGGTACACGACGCTGCCGTCCGCGTTCACGGTGTACGACAGCGCCTTCGCGTCCTCCAGCGCTTCGAGCAGGCGGCGTCTCGGGGCGGTGATCTCGGACGAGAAACCGTTGAGCGCTCCGCTGACCAGGCCGCATTCCACCTGGGTGTAATGGAAGTTCCCCGACAGCTTGGCCAGCTGCTTCAGCGCCGCGTCCGCCGCCTCACCCTCGTTGGCCTTCTGCATGGCCTGGGTGATCTGCTTGTCAATGCGGTCCTTGGCCGCGTCGGCCATGTCGCTGATCGCTCGGTATCCGTCCGCCGCTTCCGCGTACTCGGACGGGTTGACGGCCCTGAGTGTCTTGAGGTCCATGCCTCCGGATCACCGGCCCTTTCCGGAGCCGTCGGGAGCAGACGTGCCCTCGGAGTGGACCTTCAGCCTGGCCATCTCGGCCTTGATGGCCTCATCGGTTCTGATCTGGTCGCTCCCCGCCTTCTCCAGCACACCGGCGAGCCCACCACACAGCTCACCGATGTCCTTCATGCGACGCTCCCAGGAGTCGTACACGCTCTTCTGGGCCACAGCGGTCAAACAGCCAGAGCCCTTGTCGAGCCCTGTCTGGCCGTTCTCCAACTTCGTCAGCGCCTTGCCGATGTCGTCCCGTAAGTCGCCCACGCCCTCACCGGCCGCGGACCACGCCTTCTTGTCGGATCTGAGCCTGTCGTGAGCGCCGCTGCCACCCTGGTCGGCGGGCAACTGGTTGAGCTGCATCCGTGCGGAGTGCCGTTCGGCCGCCGCGGCCTTGAGCTGCTCCCACTCCTCCCACGCCACGCGTGGTTCCCCTCCCCGTGTCGTACGCCGCCGAGTCGTTGTGAACGTGCAACCGCAACGCTGCGGTGATCGGGAAGCACGCTACTGCTGCTCCGTCGTCCGCCCATCCGTTCCGGCCATCATGAGCCTCTGAGTATCCGTACTCAGGTGTCCGGCGACTGCCGGAAAGCGGACGAGCGGCGATGCGGAGCACTGGGCCTTCGGTCCCCCGCTCGGGCGGCACACGGGGGGCCGCCCGCACCATGGCATCGACCCGGCCGCGACACCCCCGGCATCCACCGGACGAACGCCGCAGCTGGCTGGTGGCGTACATCGACTGGCGGCGCAGGCTCTGCTTCGTGGAGTCGGTGGACGAGGGTGGAGGGTCAAACTGAAGTTCGCGGAAGCCCTTCCCCAGTAGGTCGTGTAAGTCACTCCCGCCGCGCGCCTGGCGGACGCGGAGGGTGCGCGGGGCGGTGCTCGCAGACCCCGTCCGGTTCCCAGTACGGAACGGCGGCTGACACCGCCCGGTCCCGGACAGGGCAAAGCCCCGGTCCCTTCCAGGACCGGGGCCTGCTACGAGCGGTTCACTCAGTGGGCGTGGCCGTGGCCGTGGCCCGCGGCGGCCGGCTCCTCTTCCTCCTTCTTCTCGACGACCAGGGTCTCGGTCGTCAGAAGCAGGGAGGCGATGGAGGCGGCGTTCTCCAGGGCGGAGCGGGTGACCTTGACCGGGTCGATGACGCCGGCCTTGATCAGGTCGGCGTACTCGCCGGTGGCGGCGTTGTAGCCGTTGCCCTTCTCCAGCTCGGCGACCTTGGAGACGATGACGTAGCCCTCCAGGCCGGCGTTCTCCGCGATCCAGCGCAGCGGCTCGACGGCGGCGCGGCGGACGACCGCGACACCGGTGGCCTCGTCGCCGGTCTTGCCGAGGTTGTCCTCCAGGACCTTCACGGCGTGGACGAGCGCGGAGCCACCACCGGAGACGATGCCCTCCTCGACCGCGGCGCGGGTCGCGGAGATGGCGTCCTCCAGACGGTGCTTCTTCTCCTTCAGCTCCACCTCGGTGGCGGCGCCGACCTTGATCACGCACACGCCGCCGGCCAGCTTCGCGAGGCGCTCCTGGAGCTTCTCGCGGTCCCAGTCGGAGTCGGTGGTCTCGATCTCGGCCTTGATCTGCGCGACGCGGCCCTCGACGTCCTCCTTCTTGCCGGCGCCGTCGACGATCGTGGTGTCGTCCTTGGTGACGGTGACGCGGCGGGCGGTGCCGAGCACGTCCAGGCCGACCTGGTCGAGCTTGAGGCCGACCTCCTCGGAGATGACCGTGGCGCCGGTGAGGACCGCCATGTCCTGCAGCATCGCCTTGCGGCGGTCGCCGAAGCCGGGGGCCTTGACGGCGACGGCGTTGAAGGTGCCGCGGATCTTGTTCACGACGAGGGTGGACAGGGCCTCGCCCTCGACGTCCTCGGCGATGATCAGCAGCGGCTTGGAGGAGTTCGCCTGGATGATCTTCTCCAGCAGCGGCAGGAGGTCCGCGATCGCGGAGATCTTGCCCTGGTGGATGAGGATGTACGGGTCCTCCAGGACGGCCTCCATGCGCTCCTGGTCCGTCACGAAGTACGGCGACAGGTAGCCCTTGTCGAAGGCCATGCCCTCGGTGAAGTCCAGCTCCAGACCGAAGGTGTTGGACTCCTCGACGGTGATGACACCGTCCTTGCCGACCTTGTCCATCGCCTCGGCGATGAGCTCGCCGACCTGCTGGTCCTGGGCGGACAGCGCGGCGACGGCGGCGATGTCGGACTTCTCGTCGATCGGGCGGGCCGAGGCGAGCAGGTCGTCGGAGACGGCCTTGACCGCGGCGTCGATGCCCTTCTTCAGGGCGGCCGGGGAGGCGCCGGCGGCGACGTTCTTCAGACCCTCGCGGACCAGGGCCTGGGCCAGCACGGTCGCGGTGGTCGTACCGTCACCCGCGATGTCGTTGGTCTTGGTCGCCACCTCCTTGACCAGCTGCGCGCCGAGGTTCTCGTACGGGTCCTCGATCTCGACCTCGCGGGCGATCGTGACACCGTCGTTGGTGATGGTGGGGGCGCCGAACTTCTTGTCGATGACGACGTTGCGGCCCTTGGGGCCGATCGTCACCTTGACCGTGTCGGCAAGCTTGTTGACGCCGCGCTCGAGGGCGCGACGGGCGTCCTCGTCGAACTTCAGGATCTTCGCCATGGCAGCGGGAGCCCTCTCGGAAAGTCAGGGGTAAAGAAACTGCGCCCCGGGCGCCCGGCTTCTTATCGGTCGCGGGGGCCAGGGGCGCAGCTGGAAGCTGAGGCGCTTCGGTGAAGCCGGGTGAACTACTTCTCGATGATCGCGAGGACGTCGCGGGCCGAGAGGACGAGGTACTCCTCGCCGTTGTACTTCACCTCGGTACCGCCGTACTTGCTGTAGAGGACGACGTCACCGACGGAAACGTCGAGCGGAAGGCGGTTGCCGTCCTCGAAGCGGCCCGGGCCCACGGCCAGGACGACGCCCTCCTGGGGCTTCTCCTTGGCGGTGTCCGGAATGACCAGGCCAGAGGCCGTGGTCTGCTCGGCGTCCAGCGGCTGGACCACGATGCGGTCCTCGAGCGGCTTGATGGCAACCTTGGAGCTGGCGGTCGTCACGATCCGACCTCCCCCTTCGGAGATCTCACGGGGTTAACTGTCTGAGGTGGCGACCAGGTCGATCCGTCGTCGCGGGTGCCGGACCTGCCCGTCGCTTTGTTGGCACTCTCCGGGTGGGAGTGCCAGAGCCGAGACTATGACCGTCGTTAGCACTCGGTCAAGCGGAGTGCCAATCAGTCGCGGCGCGTCGGCCGGAACCCGCCTCACCGGCCGACGCGCGGACCCCTCGGCGGGATGTAGTCCTCCAGCCGGCCGACCCTCAGCCCCCGCGCCTCGATCTCCCGCAGCAGCGCGCGTGTGCGCTCCACCAGGGGCAGGCCCGTCGAACCCGCGTCCGGGTCGACGGCCACGATGTCGCCGGGCCGCAGACGGCGTTCGCCCCGGGTGTAGGCCGGCGTCCCGTCGCCCCGCACCGAGACCCGCCACAGCACGACCGCCGCGATGCCGCAGTCGGCGGCGGCGCGCAGGGTCGTCGTGTCGTAGGTGCCGTGGGGCGGGCGCAGGAGGTGGGCGCGGACGCCGAAGCGGGCGCGGAGCTTGTCCTGCTGGCCGCAGATCTCGGCGCGCTGGCCGGCGTAGGGCAGACCGCGCAGCGCGGCGTGGTCGAGGGTGTGGTTCTGGATGCTCGCGCCGACCGCGCGCAGGCGCGCGAAGTGGCCGTAGGCCGGTCCCACGACCCGGTCCGTGAGGAACAGGCCGACCGGGAGCCGCCGGGCCCGCACGAGGTCGACCAGGCGCGGGTCCCGCTCGGCGTCGTCGTCGTAGGTCAGGAAGACGACCGGGTCCCGGGTCGGGACGCGGTCCACGACGGGCGGGAGGCCGGTCGCCTTCCCCTGTCCTGCCGCGGTGGCCTCCCGCGCCCCCGCGCGGGCCTCCCGCCCCTCCGTCCGCTCCGCAGGCCCCGGGGGGCGCGTCCGGTCGTCCGGCCGGACGGTCCCCTCGCAGCCGCCGAGCAGGACGGCGGCGGCCAGGACCGCGGCGAGCCGGCCGCGCCGCCTCACAGGTAGTCCTCCAGCCGCCCCACCGCGTACCCCTCGGCGGTGACCTTGTCGAGGAAGCGGCGGATCATGTCGGGCATGGTGCCCTGCCAGTCGCCCCGGCCGCGGAAGTGGCTGAGCACGATGTCGCCGGGGTGCAGGGCGCGGTCCCACTCGCGGTACTCCCAGCGGTCGACGAAGACCTCCTCGTTCCACAGGGGGGCGTACTCGATGCCGCAGGCCTTGGCGGCGCGCAGGGTGGTCCTGTCGTAGTTGCCGAAGGGCGGGCGGAAGAGGACGGGGCGCGTGCCGTAGCGCTCCTCGATGACGTCCTGCATGCCGCAGATCTCGCGCTTCTGGCAGGCGTACGACAGCCCGGGCAGGTAGGGGTGGTGCAGCGTGTGGTTGTTCAGGGTCACCCCGCCGGCCTGCATCCTCTTGAAGTAGCCGTAGTCCTCCTTGACGAGGTAGTCGCTGAGGAAGGCGGTGTAGGGGACCTTCAGGTCGCTCATCATGCGCAGGAACGCCGGGTCCTTCTCGGCGCCGTCGTCGATGGTGAGGAAGACGACCTTGTCCTCGGTGGGGACCGTGGTGAAGACCGGGGGGAGGCCCAGTTCCCGGTGGCCGTCGACCTCGAAGCCCTCGCGGGTGGTGATCCTCGGCTTCCGGGCGGGGGCCGGCGGGGCCGGCAGGGGGACCCGCCGCAGGCCCCAGCGCCGCGCGGCGGCGGCCCGGGCGGCGTGGGCCGCGCGCAGTTTCGTGGCGTAGGAGTCGAGGGCGCGGGCCGCGGGCGCCTCCAGGGGCTGCTGGCCGGCGGCCGGCCGCAGCCCGGAGTCGCCGCGCTGCCCGGAGTCGCCGCGCTGCCCGCAGCCCGAGGCGACGGCGGTGGCGGTGGCTGCGAGCACGGCGAGGCCGATCCACACTCTCCCGCGCACCCGGTTTTTATCATTTTGTACGACTACTCGCATGGAGCCGGATCCTCGCAGGACCCCGCCCCCGGCCCGGTCCGACACCGCGACCCGAGCCGCACCATCCACCGACCGGCCCACAGGACCAGCGGCCGGCCGGCTGACCGACAATGATCCGGTGAACGACCTCGCCCCCCTCCTCACCCCCGAAGGCCGCGCCCTCCTCGAGGAGGTGCGCGGTGTCGACCCGGCGCGGGAGCTCGCCGTCGCCACCCGGCTGCGCCGCGAGCATCCCGCCGGGCTGGTGTCGGCGGCGCTCGGGCAGGCGCGGCTGCGGCAGCGTGCGGTGGCGAAGTTCGGGGCCGAGGACGCGCAGCGGATGTTCTTCACGCCCAACGGGGTCGAGCAGTCGACCCGGGCGAGCGTGGCGGCGTACCGGGCCGGGCGGCTCAGGGAGCTGGGCGTCGCCTCCGTGGCCGATCTGTGCTGCGGGATCGGCGGCGACGCGATCGCGCTGGCCCGCGCCGGGATCCGGGTGCTGGCCGTGGACCGGGACCCGCTGACGGCGGCGGCGGCGCGTGCGAACGTCGAGGCGCTGGGGCTCGCGGAACTGGTCGAGGTGCGGGAGGCCGACGTCACGGAGGTGGACACGGCCGGCTACGACGCCGTCTTCGTCGACCCGGCCCGGCGCGGCGGCCGCGGTCGCATCTTCGCCCCCGAGGCGTACTCGCCGCCCCTGTCCTGGGCGATCGGGGCGGCCCGCGGGGCGTCCCGGGCCGCGGCGCTGAAGATCGCGCCCGGTGTGCCGCACGAGGCGGTTCCCTCCGACGCCGAGGCCGAGTGGATCTCCGACGGCGGGGACGTGAAGGAGGCGGTGCTGTGGTTCGGCACCGAGCCGGGCGCGGTGCGGGCCACCCTGCTGCCGGGCCCCCGCACCCTGCTCTCCCGCGGCCTGCCCGACCCGGAGGTCCGCCCGCCCGGCCGCTACCTGTACGAGCCGGACGGCGCCGTCATCCGCGCCCATCTGGTCGCCGAGGTGGCCGAGCGGGTCGGCGGCGGGCTGCTCGACGCGACGATCGCGTACGTCACCGCGGACGAGCTGCGTCCGACGCCCTACGCCACCGCGTACGAGATCACCGACCGGCTGCCCTTCAACGTCAAGAAGCTGAAGGCGCTGCTGCGGGAGCGGGAGGTGGGCACGCTGACCGTGAAGAAGCGGGGGTCGGCGGTGGAGCCGGAGGAACTGCGCAGGAAGGTCAGGCCCCAGGGGCCGCACGCGGCCACCGTCTTCCTGACCCGCGTCGCGGGGGCGCCCACCATGCTGATCGGCGCCCCCGCCGGGCCGCCCGCCGGCGGCAGGCCGTCCTGAGCGGGTCCGGGCGCGGGCCGACGCCGTCTCCGCCGTCTCCCCCGGGCGGGCTCACGGGCGTGTCACAGCGGCCGGATCGCCGCGGCGGCCGAGCGGACGCGGGGGACGGGGGTGCGAACGGCGTTCCCCGGCCCGGGCGAGCGGCGGTTCCCGAGGGCCGGGGCCGGTAGGTCCGCGGGGTTCAGCGCAGCGACGCCCACAGCTCCCGTGCCGCGGGCTCGTTCGCCACCACCCGGTTGCGGTCCCGGGGCGCCGGTACCACCGGCATCGTCACCGTCCGCACCTCGTCGGCCGACAGCCCCTCCAGGCTCCGCCCGAACCGCGTCAGCTCCGCCAGCGAGTCCAGGCCCGTGTCCGTGGTCAGACTGCCGGTGACCGCGTCGGCGACCCGGTACAGCCGGGCGGGGTCGGCGAGCAGGTCGGTCGCGGCGATCCGCGCCAGCAGCGCCTTCACCAGGGTCTGCTGGAGCTCTATGCGGCCCAGGTCGCTGCCGTCGCCGACGCCGTACCGGGTGCGCGCCAGGCCCAGGGCCCGCTCGCCGTCCAGGTGGTGGGTGCCCGCGTCCAGGTGCAGGTGGCTCCGGTCGTCGTCGATGTCCTCCCCGGTGGTGACGGTGACCCCGCCGAGCGCGTCCACCAGCCGCGCGAAGCCCGAGAAGTCGATCTCGACGTAGTGGTCCATGCGGACGTCCGTCATCGACTCGACCGTCTTGACCGCGCACGCCGGACCGCCCACCGCGTAGGCGCTGTTGAACATCGCGTGGTCCGCCGGCCGCGTCGACCCCCCGGACGGCAGCGGGCAGGACGGACGCGTGACCAGGGTGTCGCGCGGGATGCTGACCACGGTCGCGCCCGTCCGGCCCGGGGCGAGGTGCACGACCATCGCCGTGTCGGAGCGGGCGCCGGAGTCGTGGCCGCCGCCGAGCTCCTGGTTCCTCGCGCCGCTGCGCGAGTCCGAGCCGAGCACCAGGATGTTCAGGGCGCCGCCGGGCGGCGGGGACGCCGAGCCGGGCGGGGTGGCCGTCGCGCGCGCCGGGCGGTTGTCGCCCAGCGCGCTGTTGATGTCGACGCTCCTGATGTTGCCGTCGAGGTGCCGGTAGGCCCAGCCCGCCGCCGCGCCGCCCAGCGCCAGCAGGCCGGCCAGGGCCAGGCCGGCGGCCTTCAGCGCGGCCGGCCGCCGGCCCGCTCGTCCGCCTTCGGCTCCGTTCCCCTCGGTTCCGTCGGTTCCGTCGTTCCCCTCGGTTCCGCCGTTCTCGCCGTTCCCCTCGGTTCCGTCGTTCCCGCCGTTCCCGTCGCTTCTGCCGTCCCCGTCACGTCCCGTCACAAGCAGGAACATAAGTCCGAATTATGACGAGCAGGGGTCCCTGGGCGGCTTTCTTGGAAAATTCTCAGACGCGCCGGCCCGCACTCGCCCCCGTGTCACACCGGCACCGCACCGCCCTCGCACCACGAGGCGCCGCAGCCGAAACCCGGAACGCCCGGCCGGGCAGCCGGCTGGCTCCGGAGCGGTCCCGGGCGCCCGCACCACCGGTCAGCGGGCGCCGCCCTCCCCCCGGGCCGCCGGAGGCTCGCCCGTACTGCTGCGCACCACCAGGCTGGTCGCCAGCTCCACCCGGGTCGCGGCCGGGGTGTCGCCCTCCCGCCCGAGGTCCAGGACCAGCTTGGCCGCCGCCTCGGCCATCTCGGTCAGCGGCTGGCGCACGGTCGTCAGCGGCGGCCCCACCCAGCGGGCCACCGGCAGGTCGTCGAACCCCACCACGCTCAGGTCCTCCGGAATGCGCAGCCCGAGCTCGCGCGCGGCCTCGTACAGTCCGAGCGCCTGGAGGTCGTTCCCGGCGAAGACCGCGGTGGGCCGGTCCTCCCGGCGCAGCAGGGCGAGCCCCTGCCGGTAGCCGGCCTCGTGGTGGAAGTCACCGGTCATGATCAGTTCGGGGTCGACCGGCAGCCCGGCCGTCTCCAGCGCGGCCCGGTAGCCGTCGACACGGGCCCGGCTGCACATCATCCGCGACGGCCCGCTGATCGCACCGATCCTGCGGTGGCCCAGCTCGACCAGGTGCCGGGTGGCGGCCAGCCCGCCCTGCCAGTTGGTCGCGCCGATGGACGGCACGTCGGTGCCCGGGTCGCCGGCCGGGTCCATCACCACGAACGGGATGGAACGGCTGGTCAGCAGCGCCCGCTGGGACTCGTCCAGCCCGGACAGCACGAGGATCACGCCGTGCGGCCGACGGGCGGCGACCTGGTCGGCCCAGGTCCGCCCGGGTGTCAGCCGGCCCGCGCTCTCCGACAGCACGACGCTCAGCCCGGCGTCCCGGGCCACGTTCTCCACACCCCGGATGACCTCCATCGCCCAGGCGCTCTCCAGCTCATGGAAGACCAGGTCGATCAGGGGGGAGCGGGTCGCCTCGGCCCGGCGGCGCCGGTAGCCGTGGGCGCGCAGCAGCTCCTCGACACGGGTCCGGGTGGCCGGGGCGACGTCGGCACGGCCGTTGAGGACCTTCGAAACAGTCGGCGCCGACACGCCGGCCTCGCGGGCGATCTCGGCAAGCGTCGCGGTCTGCGCGGCCCGCCCTTGCGTCCGGGTTTGCGTCCGGCTTTCCACCGGCTGCGGGGATGTCATGGCGGCGATCGTAACCCTGTCGGACCTCTTGACGAAGTCCTCGCACCGCCACGGCTTCCCGGAACATTCGACACGTAAGTCGAAACATTCGACGCGTCGGCCGTGGGAGGACCGCTCGCCCACCCGGCGGGGCTCCCGCCCGCCGCGTCCCGGCGTGCCCCCGCCCTGCCCGCCGCCGCCCGGTCGGGGAGCTGTTCTCCCGGGCGGCCCCGGAGGGGAGGACCGTGGCGGGGCCGCGTCCCGGGTGGGCCGTGGAAGCCGCCGGTCAGCCGGCGTCCACCGACTCGAACCGCCACCGGTGCACCGCCCGCGTGACCAGCTCCTCGTCCGGCTCCGGCAGTTCGGGCAGGTCCGCGTCGTACGGCGCGTCCCACCAGGTGACGACCAGGACCCGGTCCTGCGGGGCGCGGAAGGTCTCGCGGCGCAGCGGAGCGCCGTCGAGCCGCTGCGCGCGTACCCAGGCCAGCAGATCCTTGCCGCGCCCGGGCACCGCGCGCGCCTCCCACATCAGGGCGACCGTCACGAGTACAGGTTCTCCTCGCCGGCCTCGTGCGCGTGGTCGTGGGCGCGGCCCGGGACGTGCGGGTCCGTCACCGGCAGGGAGGAGTCCGCCGACAGGTCCCAGTCGGACGGCGGCCGGTTGCGGGCGACCATCTCGGCGCCGAGCGCCGCCACCATCGCCCCGTTGTCGGTGCACAGCTTCGGCCGCGGCACCCGCAACCGGATCCCGGCGGCCTCGCAGCGCTCCTGGGCCAGGGCCCGCAGGCGGGAGTTGGCGGCGACACCGCCGCCGATCATCAGGTGGTCGACGCCCTCGTCCTTGCAGGCCCGTACGGCCTTGCGGGTCAGCACGTCGACGACCGCCTCCTGGAAGGAGGCCGCCACGTCCCGCACCGGCACCTCCTCGCCCGCCGCCCGCCTGGCCTCGATCCAGCGGGCCACGGCCGTCTTCAGCCCCGAGAAGGAGAAGTCGTACGCCGGGTCGCGCGGGCCGGTCAGGCCGCGCGGGAACGCGATGGCGTCCGGGTCGCCCTCACGCGCGTACCGGTCGATGACCGGCCCGCCGGGGAAGCCGAGGTCCAGCACGCGCGCGATCTTGTCGAAGGCCTCGCCCGCCGCGTCGTCGATGGTCGCGCCCATGGGGCGCACGTCCGAGGTGATGTCCGAGGACAGCAGCAGCGAGGAGTGGCCGCCGCTCACCAGCAGCGCCATCGTCGGCTCCGGCAGCGCGCCGTGCTCCAGCTGGTCCACGCAGATGTGGGAGGCGAGGTGGTTGACGCCGTACAGGGGCTTGCCCAGCGCGTAGGCGTACGCCTTCGCCGCCGAGACGCCGACCAGCAGGGCGCCGGCCAGGCCCGGACCGGCGGTCACCGCGATGCCGTCCAGGTCCCTTGCGCTCACCCCCGCTTCCTTCAGCGCGCGGTCGATGGTCGGCACCATCGCCTCCAGGTGCGCCCGGGAGGCGACCTCGGGCACCACCCCGCCGAAGCGGGCGTGCTCGTCGACGCTGGAGGCGACGGCGTCGGCCAGCAGGGTGGTGCCACGGACGATGCCGACGCCGGTCTCGTCGCAGGAGGTCTCGATCCCCAGTACCAGGGGTTCGTCAGCCATGGATCTCGGTTCCTTGTGCGGAGTTCTCAGGGACGGTCAGGCGCATCACCAGGGCGTCCACGTTCCCCGGCTGGTAGTAGCCGCGCCGGAAGCCGATGGGCTCGAAGCCGAAGCGCTCGTACAGCTTCTGCGCGCGGACGTTGTCGACGCGGCACTCCAGCATCACCTCGGCGCACTCGAAGGCGGTCGCCGCCCGCAGCAGCCCGGTCAGCAGCCGCCCGCCGAGGCCGGTGCCCCACAGGTCGCGGGCGACGGCGATGGTCTGGACGTCGGCCTGCTCGCCGGAGGCGGCCAGCCCCGCGTACCCGACGATCCGCCCGGCGTCCTCCCGGGGGACCTCGGCGACCAGGTACCGCCGGGTCGCCTGCGGACCGCGCGCGTGGGCGAGCTCGGACCAGAACATGCCCCGGGACCAGGCGTCCTCGGGGAACAGGTTCCGTTCCAGTTCCAGGACGGGGTCGATGTCCCACCAGCGCATCTCGCGCAGCACGGGCGTCACGGGCGTCACGGACGTCACGGACTCGGTCACTTGGGGGTGACCACCTTGTAGTTCTTGGGGACCTGCGCGTCGGGGCGGCGCAGGTACAGCGGCCGGGGCGCGGCGAGTTCCCCGCCCCCGGCGAGCCTCTCGGCGGCCAGCCGGGCGAGGGCGGCGGCGGACACGTGTTCGGGCTCGTGCGCGTTCGGGAAGGTGTCCGGGTACAGCAGCGCGCCCGCGCCGACCGCGGGCAGGCCCGCGACCCGCTCGGCGATGTCGGCGGGCCGGTCGACGGCCGGGTCGGTGAGGCGGGTGCGGGAGTCGGCGTACCGCGCCCAGTAGACCTCCTTGCGGCGGGCGTCGGTCGCCACCACGAACGGGCCCTCCAGGTCGGCGGCGTAGGCGAGGCCGTCCAGCGTGCACACACCGTGCACGGGCACGCCGAGCGCGTGTCCGAAGGTGTCCGCGGTCATCAGGCCCACGCGCAGCCCGGTGTACGGGCCGGGACCGATGCCGACGACGATGCCGGTGACGGCGTCGAGCTTGAGACCGGCCTCGGCGAGCACCCGGTCGATCGCCGGCAGCAGCAGTTCACCGTGCCGGCGCGCGTCCACCTGGCTCGACGAGGCGATGACGTCCCTGCCGTCGTGCAGCGCGACCGTGACGGCGGGTGTGGCGGTATCCAGAGCGAGCAAGAGCACGCAAACAGCCTACGGCTCCCGCGGGCCCGGCACGGCCGCCCCGGCCGGACGGTCACCTGCTGCTACCGTCCGACTCGGCACGGTAGGGCAGGGCAGGGCAGGGCACGAGGGAACGTACGACGCGGAGGTGGGCGCCGGTGGCAGGCATCAGCTCGGGGATCGTGGCCGGGCTCACCGCGGCGGCCCTCGCCACGGTCGGCTTCCTCGCCCACCGGGCCTCGACCACCGTTCCGGCCGGCCTCGGCGCGCCGCACGCGGACGCCTCCCCGTCGGCCGTCGTCCCGAAGGCGCCTCGCAGGAAGACCCCCGCCGCCGCCCTGCCCGCCGGGTCCGGCGGGGGCGAACGGATCGTGTACGCGCTGGGCGCCGACCGGGTGTGGCTGGTCGGCGACGGCGACCGGGTCAGGCGCACCTTCGAGGTGTTCCCCAGCGAGGTCGACCCGGCGCCGGGCGGCTACGCGGTCACGTCCCGCGCCAAGGCCGTCACCGGCTCCGACGGCATCCCCGTCGAGCACGTCGTGCGGTTCGCCACCGTGGACGGCGTGTCCGTCGGCTTCAGCGCGGCCGTGGACGGCTCGACGCCGCGACCGGCCCCCGGGGTGCTGACGGGCGGCATCCGGGAGACCCGCGAGGACGGCGCGGCGATGTGGAGGTTCGCGACGATCGGCCGCAAGGTCGTCGTCGTCCGCTGAGGCGGCGGGCCGGCGGGTGGCCACCGGAAGGTCCGGCCGGACGGATCACGGAACCGCGCCGGAGTGCCAGGGCCTTTTGTTCGGATCGTGCCGGGCTCGCGGGGCCTGGCACCGCGCCTCGCCGCGTTGCCGCCGGTTGCCAGGCCTTTGCCATGGCGCCCTCTTCCGCCTCGCGACGCACGGCACCGGATCCCGCTCCCCGATCCGGCCTGATGCGAACGAAGGACCCTAGGCGGCCTCGCGGTGCCGGACCGGCGGGTGCGACGCCCGCGGGTCGGGTTCGCGGGGCGGCGTCGAGATCGCGCGCGCCGCGGCGCAGGCCGCCAGCAGGTCCTGCATGGACACCCCGGGTGCCACGCGCGGGCGCGCCTCGTTGCGTTCCGTGGCCGGCATGGACGCCTCCTGATGACCGGGGGCGGACGTAGTTAGGTACACCTAACTACGGACTGGGTACCATGTGACCACGCGCAAGACCGCGAGCGCAACATCTTGCCGACGACTTGTCGGGACCCTGCCCCGGAACCTGCCCGTGCCTTCCCGCGCCTGCCCGGACGAACCGCCCGGAGGGAACCGCCCGGCTACGCCGACAGCACGCTCAGGTCGAGGTTCGCCCAGCGCTCGCCCACGCCGGTGAGCGTCACGTGCCGCACCTCGTCGGTGGTGTCCCCGACGGCCCGGTGGATCAGGACCTGCAGCCGGTCGTCGGTCAGCTCCTCGACCTTGCCCTCGCCCCACTCCACGACGACCACGGACTCGGGCAGCGAGACGTCGAGGTCGAGGTCCTCCATCTCGTCCAGCCCGCCGGACAGCCGGTAGGCGTCGACGTGCACGAGCGGCGGGCCGCCGGCCAGGGAGGGGTGCACGCGCGCGATCACGAACGTCGGCGAGGTGACCGCGCCGCGCACGCCGAGCCCCTCGCCGAGCCCGCGGGTCAGGGTGGTCTTGCCCGCGCCGAGCTCCCCGGTGAGCATCACGAGGTCGCCGGCGCGCAGCAGTTTGGCGAGCCGGCGGCCCAGCTCCCGCATCTGCTCGGGCGAGGTGACGGTGATCCGGACCGAGCCGGGCTCAGCCGGGTTGTGCGGTGCTGCTGGTGCTTCCATAGCCACCCACGGTAGCCCCTGCGGGGACGGCACCCGTGCGGGTGAGCAGGTCGGCGAGACGGTCGGTGACCACTTCGGGGTGCTCCAGGATCACCAGGTGGCCCGCGTCCGGGACCAGGACCAGCTCCGCGCCGGGCAGCAGGTCGGCGATCGCCTCGCTGTGCTCGCTGGGCGTGACCATGTCCCGCACCCCGGCCAGCACGAGGACCGGCATGTCCGCGAAGTGGGCGAGGGCCTCGGTCTTGTCGTGGTCGTCGAACGCCGGGTAGTACTCGGCGACCACGTCGATCGGCGTGCTCTCGATCATCCGCTCGGCGAACCGCCCGATCGCCGGGTCGACGTCCCTGGACGCGAACGAGTACCGCTTGATGATCTCGGCGAACAGGTCGGCGGTGGCCCGGCGCCCCTTCTCCACCAGCTCGGCACGCTGCCCCAGCGCCTTCAGCACGCCGGGCAGCACCCGCCGCACGACGTTGACCCCGGCGACCGGCAGCCCGAAGTTGACCTCGCCGAGCCGCCCCGAGGAGGTGCCGACGAGGGCCACGCCGACGACCCGCTCGCGGATCAGCTCCGGGTACTGGTCGGCCAGCGCCATCACCGTCATCCCGCCCATGGAGTGCCCGACCAGCACGATCGGCCCCTCGGGGACGGCCGCGTCGATGACGGCCTTCAGGTCGCGGCCCAGCTGCTCGATGGTGACCGGCTCACCGCGCTCCACCTGGGACACGCCCCGGGCGGACCGGCCGTGACTGCGCTGGTCCCAGTGCACCGTCCGCACCACGCCCCGCAGGGCCGCCCGCTGGAAGTGCCAGGAGTCCTGGCTGAGGCAGTAGCCGTGGCTGAAGACGACGGTGACGGGAGCGGGCGCCTTGCGGCCGAAGAGCCGGCGCCGCCGCGGGGTGAGCGCGGGAGCGGCCTGCGGGTCGATGTCGTCGACCTCGTAGTACAGCTCGGTGCCGTCGTCGGCGCGGGCCCTGCCGGGCGTACCGCGCAGGGCGCCGTACGGTCCCGCCGCGTCCAGGGCGAGCCGCGCCTTCTGGCGTATGCCCCGGCCGACGGTGAGCCGCTCCAGGGCGACGCCCGCGGCCGCTCCGGCGGCCACCACGCCTATCGCGACGCCCGCGACGCCGGTCGCCCGGCGCCAGCCGCCCGTCGCGGCGGAGGCCACGGCCGCCGTGGCGGCGTCCGCGACGGCCCCCGCACTGCTCTCGCTCACGTACCGCTCCTCTTCACCGGGCTGCTGATCGGGCTGTCGCCGGGGCCGCCGTCCGGGCCGGCCGGGACGTCGCACCGGCGGCGCGGGCCCACGTCCGCCGGTCCGGACGAGCGCCGGACGGGACCCTGTGCGGGTTACCCGTCCTCTCCCTCATTCACATAGACGCGCGGAACACGCGTTCCGATCCGGGTGACGATCTCGTACGCGATGGTGCCCGCGGCCTGCGCCCAGTCCTCGGCGGTGGGCTCGCCGCGGTCGCCGGGCCCGAAGAGGACCGCCTGCGCGCCCGGCTCGGGCTCGTCCCCGCCCAGGTCGACGACGAACTGGTCCATCGCGACCCGCCCCGCGACCGTGCGCCACTTGCCCTCCACCAGCACCGGGCCGGCCGAGGAGGCGTGTCGCGGGACGCCGTCCGCGTAGCCGAGGGGCACCAGGCCGAGGGTGGTCTCGCCGGGCGTGACGTAGTGGTGGCCGTAGCTGACGCCGTGGCCGCCCGGGACGCGTTTGACCAGCGCCAGGGAGGCCGACAGCGTCATCACCGGGCGCAGCCCGAAGTCGGCCGGGGAGCCGAGCTCGGGGCTGGGCGAAATGCCGTACAGGGCGATCCCGGTCCGTACCAGGTCGAAGTGGCTGTCGGGGACGGTGAGGGTGGCGGGCGAGTTGGCGATGTGCCGCACCTCGGGGCGCACGCCCCGCTCCTCGGCGTACGCCGTCATCTCCCAAAAGCGCGCGAGCTGGGCGGCGATGGAGGGATGTCCCGGCTCGTCGGCGCAGGCGAAGTGCGACCACAGCCCGGTGATCCGGATCAGCCCCTCGGCCTCGGCGCGCAGGGCCTCGCCGACCAGTTCGGCCCAGTCCCCGCCCGGCTGGCAGCCGCCCCGTCCCAGACCGGTGTCGGCCTTGAGCTGCACGCGCGCGGGCCGCCCCGCCGACCGTGCCGCCCGGGTGACCTCCCGCAACGCCCACATCGCACCGACGGACACATCGAGGTCGGCCTCGATCGCCTCCCGCCAGGGCCCGCCCGGGGTCCACAGCCAGCACATGATCCTCACGTCGGCCGGCAGTCCCGCCCCGGGGGCGCGGAGCACGAGGGCCTCCTCGGGCGTGGCGGTGCCCAGCCAGGTGGCGCCCGCCGCGACGGCCGCACGGGCGCACCGGGCCGCTCCGTGGCCGTAGGCGTCGGACTTCACGACGGCCATGAGGGCCGCGCCCGGCGCGTGGGCGCGCAGGGCCCGCACGTTGGCCCGCAGGGCGGCCAGGTCGATCTCGGCACGGGCCCGCAGGGGAGCGGTGGGCAGGGCAGCTGTCTCGTTCATCGCGCCCAGTGTCTCAGAGGGGTGTGACGGCCTCGGGGCACCGGCCCCGCCGGGGGCGGCCCCCGTCCGCGGCGGCCTCCCCCGCCCGTCCTCCCCGCGCACCGGCCGGCCCGGGGTCAGCCGTGCTCGGGGACGCGCAGCACGAGGACGGCGACGTCGTCCTCGTTGTCGACGGGGCGGGTGCGGCTGAGGAGGTGGTCGACGAACGGCTCCAGGGGGCGGTGGGCCAGGGAGGCGGCGTGCCGGCGCAGCCGGTCCAGTCCCACGTCGACGGACTGGGCGGGTGCTTCGACGAGACCGTCGGTGTACAGCACCAGGGTGGATCCCGGCGGCAGCAGCTCGGTCGCGTCGACGCGGGCCGGGTCGGTCGCGGTGCCCAGGAGGATGCCGTGGCCCTCGGTGAGGTACTTGGCCAGGCCGTCGTGGGTGACCAGCAGGGGCGGGGGGTGGCCGGCGTTGGTCCAGGTCAGGTGGTACCCCCCGTCCGCTGAGCGGGTCATGCGGACGAGGATCAGGGTCGCCATGGAGACCTCGGCGATGTGCCGGGCCGCGTGGTCGAGCCACTCGACGATTCTGCTCGGCGGTTGCTTCTGCGACCAGGCGTAGGCGCGCAGCATGTTGCGCAGCTGCGCCATGCCGGCCGCCGCGTCCAGGTCGTGCCCGACGACGTCCCCGACGACCAGGGCGGTGGCGCCGTCCGCCAGGACGAAGGCGTCGTACCAGTCCCCGCCGACCTGCGAGGCGTCCGGTGCGGGCAGGTACCGGGCGGTCATCTCCAGGCCCGGCAAGCGCGGCAGCTGCGGCAGCAGGTGGCGCTGCATGGTCTCGGCGACCTTGCGCTGCCGCTGGTAGAGCCGGGCGTTGTCCAGGGCCAGCCCGGCTCGGCGGGTGATGTCCTCCAGCAGCGCGATGTCGCCGGGGGCGAACGGCTCCGGCCGCTCGGAGCGGCCCAGGGTCAGGGCGCCCAGGACCTCCCGCAGGCTGCGGATCGGGGCGATGGCGGCCGAGTGCATGCCGGTCGCGTCGAACAGGCGCCGCTGTTCGACCGCGATGCCCGAGTCGGGCGGTCCCTGGTAGGTCTTCGGCCCGGCCAGGGTTGAGGCGACCCCGCGCAGGGCGCGGGACAGGGGCATCGGGGACTCCTCGGGCACCGGCGGCATCGGGCCCTGCAGGTCCTCCCGTCGCGTCAGGACACCGTTTCGCGCGTGGGTGACGGAGTGCCGCCAGACCTCGTCGCGTTCGGTGATCAGGTCGATGACGGCCCAGTCGGCGAGGCGCGGCAGCACCAGGCTCACCAGTCGGTGCAGCGCCTCGTCGACGTCGAGGGTGGAGGTCAGCAGCGTGGTCGTCTCGGCCAGCAGGGCGAGCCGTTCCAGTTCGGTGAGCGTGGTGCCGGCCGGCTCGGCGGTCCGTCCGGCCGTGTCGGCGTCGCCCTGGGGGTGGAAGAGCACGAGCGTGGTCGCGGGCAGCCCGGCGACCACGCAGGGCGTGGCCAGCCAGGAGATGCGGACCAGGGAGCCGTCGCCGCGTTCCGCCCATTCCTCGGCGCCCTGCTCGGTGCGCCCGGCGAGGATGGCCTTCCGCAGCCCGCACCGGCTCCTCGGTACGGGCTCCCCGTGCCGGGTGCGGTGCAGCAGGTCGTGCGCGTCCTCGCCGACCAGTTCCTCGGCGGACCGGGCCAGGAGCTGCTCGGCCCGGGCGTTGACGCCCATGATGCGGCCCTGCTCGTCGGCGAGGTAGGCACCGGCGTCCAGGGCGTCCAGGGTCCGGGTGAGCGCCGTCAGAGCCTCGCCCGCCCGGCGCCCGCCGTCTCCTCTGTCCGCCGTGTCGGGGTTCGTCATGTGCCGCCTCCTCGCCGCCGCAGGACCCCCGCCGCGGCCGGCGTCCGTCCCGTCCCTGCCCCGATCCTCGTGTGCCCCCGACGGCGGAGCCGACGCGGGGCCGCTTCCCGGAGCACCGGATCACCGCTCCCGCCCGCGCACCGGCTCAATCGGACCATCCGGTCACGTTCCGCCACGCCTGCGGGATCGCGTCCGCCACGTCGTGCGCCCCCACCGGCGCCCCGTTCGAGGCGAACCGCCCGGCCAGCCCGTGCAGGTACGCCGCCGCGCTCCCCGCGTCCACGGCGGACAGTCCCGCCGCCAGCAGCGAACCCGCCAGCCCCGACAGCACGTCCCCGCTGCCGGCCGTGGCCAGCCACGGCGTCCCCGTCGGGTTCACCCGTACGGTTCCGCCCCCGGGGCCGGCCACCAGGGTCGTCGACCCCTTCAGCAGCACGGTCGCCCCGTACCGCCCCGCCAGCTCCCGCACCGCGCCGAGCCGCGCCCCCTCGACGGCCCCCCGCTCCACCCCGAGCAACGCCGCGGCCTCCCCGGCGTGCGGTGTCATCAGCGTCGGCGCCGTACGTCCCCGCACCGCCCGCGCGTCCGCCAGCCGCAGCCCGTCCGCGTCGATCAGCACGGGCACGTCCGCCTCCAGCACCTCGGCGACGGTGCCGGCGTCGTCCCCCGCCCCGGGTCCGACGACCCACGCCTGCACCCGTCCCGCCTTGTGCGGCCCCCGGTCGGACACCAGGGTCTCGGGGAACCGGGCGAGGACGGCCTCCCCCGCCGGACCGACGTAGCGCACCGCCCCGGCTCCGCCGCGCAGCGCCCCCGCCACGGCGAGCACGGCGGCGCCCGGATAGCGCACGGACCCGGCGGCGATCCCGACGACCCCCCGCCGGTACTTGTCGCTCTGCGCGGCCGGCACCGGCAGCAGCCGCGCCACGTCCGCGTGCTGCAACGCCTCCAGTTCGGGCCCGGCGGGCAGCTCCAGCCCGATGTCGACCAGCCGTACGGACCCGGCGTACTCCCGTGCCGGGTCGATCAGCAGTCCCGGCTTGTGCGTTCCGAAGGTCACCGTGAGATCGGCCCGCAATGCGGCTCCGCGCACCTCGCCGGTGTCGGCGTCGACCCCGCTGGGCAGGTCGACGGCGACCACGGCGGCCCGCGACCGCTCGGCCGCGGCGGCCAGCAAGGCCGCGTCCGGCCGCAGTCCGCCCTTGCCGCCGATGCCCACGATGCCGTCCACGACCAGGTCCGCCCGGCCGATCAGCTCCTCGGCGCCGGCCGTGCCCACGGCCCGGCCGCCCGCCCGGCGCAGGGCCGCGAGCCCCGGGGCGTGGGCGCGCTCCGGGGCGAGCAGCACCGCCGTCACCCCGGCTCCGCGCCGGGCCAGCCGGGCCCCGGCGTACAGCGCGTCACCGCCGTTGTCCCCGCTGCCGACCAGCAGCACGACCCGGCTGCCGTACACCCCCGCCAGCAGGTCCGCGCAGGCCGCGGCGAGTCCGGCGGCGGCGCGTTGCATCAGCGCCCCCTCCGGCAGCCGTGCCATCAGCTCCCGCTCGGCCGTCCTGACCGTCTCCACGCTGTACGCAGTACGCATGCGGCCGAGTCTTCCGTACCGGCCGCCCCGGCCGCATCCATTGACGCTTCGCCATGCCCCTGCCAAACTGCCGCCCCCCACAGGACGAATCGATTCAGTCGAACCGGTTCGACGAGAGGACGCCTCCATGGGACGCAGAGCCGCACTCCTCGCCGCAGCCGGCGCCACCGCCCTCGTCACCGCCGCGGGCGTCCCGGCCGCCGACGCGGCCCCTTCGCGGGCGACGGCCGCGGCCTGCGGCGAGGGCTCGTACCAGGCCGAGGCCGTGCAGAGCGGCGGCACCTGGACCGTCCGGCGCGGCGGCAGCACCGTCCACACCGGCACCGACCTGCGGGCCGCCGTGCAGGCGGCGGTGAACAGCCTGACGCCCGGCCGTACCGCCAAGGAGCGGGTCGTCGTGCGCGGCTCGGGCCCGATGCCGGCTTCCTCCCGCATCTCCCTGCCGAGCTACACCGTGCTCGACGTCTGCGGCACCATCGACGTCACCGGCAGCGGCACCGGCGACCAGGCGCCGGTCTACTCCCGCGGCACCCGGGACGTCGAGGTGCAGCACCTGAACCTCACCGGCACCCCGCTGTACGGCGTCTTCCTGCGCAACGTCCAGAACGTGACGCTCGGCCAGATCGACATGCGCCTGTCGTCCGGCCTCGGCGTCCGGATCGACAACCGCGGCGACACCAGCCAGTGGACGCGCAACGTCCGTATCGACAGCGTCCACGTCTCCGGCGCCTCCAGCCACGCGGTGGAGACCTACGGCGTCGACGGCCTCACCGTCGGCACGGTGACCGCCCGCGACGTCGGGGAGTCGGGCCTGCTGCTCAACCAGACGATCAACGCCACCGTGACGAGGGTCGACGCGGAGAACGCGGGCACCGGCACCGGCTACGCGGCCTTCCGCATGGCCAACCGCAACGGGCGCGTCGGCAGCTCGTACCCCACCAACATCCGCGTGGGCGAGGTGATCGCGCGCGGCGGCGGCCGCGGGGTGTTCTGCGTCTCGGAGAGCGGCGGCGTGACGATCGACAGGGTGACGATCTCCCGCACCGGCAACAACGCGGTCCTGATCGAGAACTGCTACAACGTGAACCTGGCCGCGCAGAGCGGCAGCGTCACGGGCGGCGGCGAGATCCGCCTGGCGGCCCGCTCCGAGTTCCCGAACAACAGGGACATCACCGTCCAGAACCTGACGGTGACCGACTCGGCGATACGGGAGAGCCCCTGCGGCGAGAACACCACGTTCCGCAACAACAACCTGGTCAACAGCAGCCAGTCGATCTGCTGACGGCCGCCCGGCGCCCCGCCGGGGCGACACGGGGGGGGCGACACGCCGGGACGACACGCCGGGGCGGGGCCGGAACACTCCGGCCCCGCCCCGGCCCGCCGTCTCCCGCCTCAGTCGGTGGTCAGCATGCCCTCGCGCAGCCGCTTCAGGGTGCGCGACAGCAGACGCGAGACGTGCATCTGCGAGCAGCCGAGCATTTCGGCGATGCGCGCCTGGGTCATCTCCTCGACGAACCGCCAGTGGATGATCTTCCGCTCCCGCTCGTCGAGCTCGGCGATCATCGGGGCCAGGGCGTGGAAGTCCTCGATCAGCCCCAGGGCGGTGTCCTCGGACCCGATGAAGTCCGCCAGGACCGTCTCGCCGTCCGGCTCACCGCCGATGGCGGCGTCCAGCGAGGCGGAGTTGTAGCCGTTCGCGGCGATCCGGGCCTCGATGACCTCTTCCTCGGTCAGGCTCATCAGCTGCGCGAGCTCCTTGACCGTGGGCGTGCGGCCGAGGCGGGTGCACAGCTCCTCGGTGGCCCTGGCGAGCTGCACCCGGGCCTCCTGCAGGCGGCGCGGCACGTGCACGGACCAGGAGGTGTCCCGGAAGAACCGCTTGATCTCACCGACGATGTACGGGATCGCGAAGGAGGTGAACTCCACCTCGCGGGACAGCTCGAACCGGTCGATGGCCTTGATCAGACCGATCGTGCCGACCTGGACGATGTCCTCCCGCTCCTCCGCGCCCCGGCTGCGGAACCGGCCGGCCGCGAAGCGGACGAGGGACATGTTCATCTCGATGAGGGTGTTCCGCGCGTACTGGTACTCGGGCGTGCCCTCCTCCAGGTGCGCGAGCTGCTCGAAGAACAGTTTCGACAGCTCTCGGGCGTCCTGCGGCGCGACCCCCGCGGGATCGGCGACCTCCGGCAGCTCGGCCACAGCCTGCTCCCGGTCCGTCCGGGGAATCATCGCCGTCACTTGTGGTCCTCCCTGTCCAGCAGACGCCTTCGATACGAAGTAGCAGAACAGCTTCTACCCCGATCTCACAGGACATGCCTGTTTGATTCGTGGCCGTTCTCCACCCGGCCGGAGTTCGGCGGCCGACGGGCCGCCGGGACCGCGGCGACACCGTCCCCCTCGGTCGTCACGGAAGACGAAGTGCCCGCGAGCGCGCCGGTGATTCCGGCGTGGACGCGGGTCCGACTCCGGTACAGGCACGCGGGTCCGACTCCGGTGTGGGCGCGGGTCCGACTCCGGTGTGGACGCGGCCGGGTGTCAGCCCTCCGCGATCACCACCGCCGACGCCACCCCCGCGTCATGGCTCAACGACACGTGCCACGAGCGCACCCCGAGCTCCGCCGCCCGCGCCGCGACCGTCCCCGTGACCCGCAGCCGGGGCTGCCCGCTGTCCTCGACGTAGACCTCGGCGTCCGTCCAGTGCAGGCCCGCCGGCGCGCCGAGCGCCTTCGCGACCGCCTCCTTCGCCGCGAAGCGGGCGGCGAGCGAGGCCGCGCCCCGGCGCTCTCCGCTGGGCCGCAGCAACTCGCTGTCCAGGAACAACCGTCGGGCCAGCCCGGGCGTGCGCTCCAGCGATGCCGCGAACCGGTCGATCTCGGCCACATCGATCCCGACCCCGATGATGCTCATGCCGTGCACCTTACGAGGGTGCGGTACGGGGTGGAGTACGGGGGTGACACGCCCCCGCGACAGCCGGCGAGCACCCGGGACACGTAAAGCCCTCAAGGCCCTTGAGACATACGAAGAACCCGGGACATACGAAGAACCCGGGACATACGAAGAACCCAGGACATCCGAAGAACCCGAGACATTCAAAGCATTCGAAGCATCCAGGGCATCGAAAGCGTCCAAGGCGTCCCCGGAACACAAAGAATGCAAGAACACCGAAACCCGAAAAGGCGTCAGACACGAGAGAGCGGGGCCCGGATCGGACCGGACCCCACTCCCTCGCACGCCACAGATCGCCCCGGAGCGCCTTGATTGCTCCGGCACCGCGCCGCTACGAACCGACCGCCACCGCCACCGGCGCTACCAGCGGTACCAGCGCCCTCGCCGGCCACCCGTCCCCGCCGGGCGGACGATGAAGCCCAGCAGCCACAGCACCAGCACGAAGACGGCGATCCACCACAGCGCCTTCACTGCGAAGCCGGCCCCGAAGAGAAGCACGGCCAGGAGAAGAACCAGAAGAAGGGGAACCATTCCTATCAACCTCCGGTCCATCGAGTGCCCGCTCAACGACCGGACAAGCGCCCCGAGTTCACGGTTTTTTCACCAGAACCCGGGGAATTCGCACAGGTTCGGCACCCGGTGGGCTCACTCCACCGTCACGGACTTCGCGAGGTTGCGCGGCTGGTCCACCTCGTTGCCGCGGGCCGTGGCCAGCTCGCAGGCGAACACCTGCAGGGGGACGGTGGCGACCAGCGGCTGCAGCAGCGTCGGCGTGGCCGGGATCCGGATCAGGTGGTCGGCGTAGGGGACGACCGCCTCGTCGCCCTCCTCGGCGATCACGATCGTGCGCGCGCCCCGGGCCCGGATCTCCTGGATGTTGGACACGATCTTGTCGTGCAGCACGGACCGCCCGCGCGGCGACGGCACGACCACCACCACCGGCAGGTCCTCCTCGATCAGGGCGATCGGGCCGTGCTTGAGCTCGCCCGCCGCGAAGCCCTCGGCGTGCATGTAGGCGAGCTCCTTCAGTTTGAGCGCGCCCTCCAGGGCCACGGGATACCCGACGTGCCGCCCCAGGAAGAGCACCGTGTTCTTGTGGGCGAGGCTCCGCGCCAGCTCGCGCACCGGCTCCATGGTCTCCAGCACCCGCTCGACCTCGCCGGAGATCTGCGCCAGGTCCCGGACGACGGCCTGGATCTCGTCGCCCCACTTGGTGCCGCGCACCTGCCCGAGGTACAGGGCGACCAGGTAGCAGGCGACCAGTTGCGTCAGGAACGCCTTGGTGGAGGCGACGGCCACCTCCGGCCCCGCGTGCGTGTACAGCACCGCGTCGGACTCGCGCGGGATCGTCGAGCCGTTGGTGTTGCAGACGGCGAGCACCCGGGAGCCCTGCTCACGGGCGTGCCGTACCGCCATCAGGGTGTCCATGGTCTCCCCGGACTGGGAGATGGCGACGACGAGCGTCCGCGGGTCCAGGATCGGGTCCCGGTAGCGGAACTCGCTGGCCAGCTCCACCTCGCACGGGATCCGCGTCCAGTGCTCGATGGCGTACTTGGCGATCAGCCCGGCGTGGAAGGCCGTGCCGCACGCGACGACGACGATCTTGTCGACCTCCCGCAGCACCCCCGGCGGGATGCGCACCTCGTCGAGGGTCAGGGAGCCGGACGCGTCGATGCGGCCGAGGAGCGTGTCGGCGACCGCCTTGGGCTGCTCGGCGATCTCCTTGAGCATGAAGTAGTCGTAGCCGCCCTTCTCGGCGGCCGAGGTGTCCCAGTCGACGTGGTAGGAGCGGACCTCGGCCGGGCCGCCGTCGAAGCCGGTGACCGTCACGCCGTCCCGGCGCAGCTCCACGACCTGGTCCTGGCCCAGCTCGATCGCCGAGCGGGTGTGGGCGATGAACGCGGCGACGTCCGAGGCGAGGAAGGCCTCGCCCTCCCCGACGCCGACCACGAGCGGCGAGTTGCGCCGCGCGCCGACCACCACGTCGGGCTCGTCGGCGTGCACGGCGACGAGGGTGAACGCCCCCTCCAGCCGCCGGCACACCAGCCGCATCGCCTCGGCGAGGTCGGCGCAGGACGAGAACTCCTCGGCGAGCAGATGGGCGACGACCTCGGTGTCGGTCTCGGAGGCCAGGTCGTGGCCCCGGTCCGCCAGCTCGGCCCGCAGCGCGGCGAAGTTCTCGATGATGCCGTTGTGCACCACCGCGACCCGCCCCGCGTTGTCGATGTGCGGGTGGGCGTTGGCGTCGGTCGGTCCGCCGTGCGTGGCCCACCGGGTGTGCCCGATGCCCGTCGAGCCGGTCGGCAGCGGCCGGTCGACCAGCTCCTTCTCCAGGTTGACCAGCTTCCCGGCCTTCTTGGCCGCCGCCAGCCCCCCGTCCGCGAGCACGGCGACGCCCGCCGAGTCGTATCCCCGGTACTCCAGCCGCTTCAGCCCGGCCATCACGACCTCGAGCGCCGACTGCGGCCCCACGTATCCCACGATTCCGCACATGGGTGGCAGCGTACGGCCCGCGTGGCGCCCGATTCCCGCGCCTCGTGCCCGGAATCGGAAATTCCCACCGTCGTACGAACGCGGATCGCGCACCCCGGCCCGGCCCTCCGCAGCCCCGGCGTGACCCACCCCACCCCCCGGCCCGTTCAAACTCCGTTAACAATGGACTGTGATCTCTCCGGTCTCCCCGATGCCCCGGAGCGCCCACCGGCAGCGGCCGGAGGCGACTCCCTACGTCGATCTCACCCGCGCGGAGTGGAGCGCGCTGCGGGACAAGACGCCGCTGCCGCTGACGGCCGAGGAGGTCGAGAGGCTGCGCGGTCTCGGTGACGTCATCGACCTCGACGAGGTGCGGGACGTCTACCTGCCGCTGTCCCGGCTGCTCAACCTGTACGTCGGCGCCACCGACGGGCTCAGAGGGGCGCTGAACACCTTCCTCGGCGAGCAGGGCTCCCAGTCGGGCACGCCCTTCGTCATAGGGGTCGCCGGTTCCGTCGCCGTCGGCAAGTCCACCGTCGCCCGCCTGCTGCAGGCCCTGCTGTCCCGCTGGCCGGAGCACCCGCGCGTCGAGCTGGTGACGACGGACGGCTTCCTGCTGCCCACCAGGGAGCTCCAGGCCCGCGGGCTGATGTCGCGGAAAGGTTTCCCCGAGTCCTACGACCGCCGCGCCCTGACCCGCTTCGTCGCCGACATCAAGGCGGGCAAGGACGAGGTGACCGCGCCCGTCTACTCCCACCTCATCTACGACATCGTCCCCGGCGAGAAACTCGTCGTGCGGCGGCCCGACATCCTGATCGTGGAGGGGCTGAACGTGCTGCAGCCCGCCCTGCCCGGCAAGGACGGCCGCACCCGGGTCGGCCTCGCCGACTACTTCGACTTCAGCGTGTACGTCGACGCCCGCACCGAGGACATCGAGCGCTGGTACCTGAGCCGCTTCGGGAAGCTGCGCGAGACCGCCTTCCAGAACCCGTCCTCGTACTTCCGCAAGTACACCCAGGTCTCCGAGGAGGAGGCCCTCGACTACGCCCGCACGATGTGGCGCACGATCAACAGGCCGAACCTCGTGGAGAACATCGCCCCCACCCGCGGCCGGGCCACCCTCGTCGTGCGCAAGGGCCCCGACCACAAGGTGCAGCGACTGCGCCTGCGCAAGCTGTGACACCGGCCTGCTAGAAAGGGCGCCATGCTGCATCTGCGCCTGATCACCCCGGCCGAGAAGACCGACTCCGTGGTCCGCCTGATCCGGACCACGGTCGGCACCGCCCACCTCGTGGTGATGCCGGGCGCCGCCCTCAGCCCCTCAGGCGACGTCGTCATGTGCGACGTGGCACGCGAGGCGGGCGACGAGCTCATCGGCGCGCTGCGGGAGCTGGACCTGGACAGGAGCGGGTCCATCGCGGTGGAGAACATCGACCTGTCGCTGTCCGAGCGCGCCGACCGGGCCGAGGAGGAGGCGCCCGGCGAGGGCGCGGACGCGGTGCTGTGGGAGCACCTGGCGGACGCGACGCACGAGGAGTCGACCCTCTCGGTCACCTACGTCGCCTTCATCACGCTGGCGACGATGATCGCGGCCTGCGGCGTGGTCCTGGACAACGCGATCCTGATCGTCGGCGCGATGGCGGTGGGCCCGGAGTTCGGTCCGCTCGCCGGCATCTGCACGGCGGTGGTGCAGCGCGCCCCCCGGCCGGCCCTGCGCTCGCTGGTCGCGCTGCTGGCGGGCTTCGCGGCGGCGATGGCGGTGACGGTCGGCTTCAGCCTCTTCATGGACGCGGTCGGCCTGTTCAGCGAGGAGCGGCTGGAGGCCGACCGGCCCAACACCGGTTTCATCTACGCCCCGGACTGGTTCTCGTTCGTGGTGGCGGTCCTCGCCGGCGCCGCCGGCACGCTCTCGCTGACCTCCGCCAAGTCCGGCGCCCTGGTCGGCGTCGCGATCTCCGTGACGACGGTCCCGGCCGCCGCCAACGCGGCCGTGGCCCTGATCTACGGCGACGCCAACCAGACCCTGCTCTCGACGGAGCAGCTCCTGCTCAACCTGCTGGGCATCATCCTGGCCGGCACCCTCACCCTGCTGGTCCAGAAGTGGCTGTGGGCCAGGCAACGCGGCCGTCTGGTGAAGCCGGGCAGGCCTCGGGCCCTGCGGCCGGACTCCCGCCCGCCCGGCGGCGACGGGTCCTAGCCGAGCGCCGACTTCACCGCGTCGGCCAGCCGGCCCGCCACGGACCGGGCCTGTTCGATGTCGGCCGCCTCGACCATCACCCGCACCAGCGGCTCGGTCCCCGACGGCCGCAGCAGCACCCGTCCGGTCGACCCCAGCTCCCGCTCCGCGTCGGCGACCGCCGCCGCGAGGTCCCCGGAGGTGCCGACGCGCGACTTGTCGACGTCCGGCACGTTGACCAGCACCTGCGGCAGCCGCTCCATCACGGACGCCAGGTCCCGCAGCGTACGGCCGCTCTGCGCGACGCGGGCGGCGAGCAGCAGGCCGGTCAGCGTGCCGTCGCCGGTCGTCGCGTGGTCGAGGACGATCACGTGCCCGGACTGCTCGCCGCCGAGCGCGTAGCCGTGCTCCTTCATCTCCTCCAGGACGTAGCGGTCGCCGACCGCGGTCTGGACGAGCCGGATGCCCTCGCGCTCCATGGCGAGCTTGAAGCCGAGGTTGGACATGACGGTGGCGACGACGGTGTCGGAGCGCAGTGCGGAACGCTCCCGCATCGCCAGCGCGAGCACGGCCAGGATCTGGTCGCCGTCCACCTCCTCGCCGGTGTGGTCCACGGCCAGGCAGCGGTCGGCGTCGCCGTCGTGCGCGATGCCGAGGTCGGCGCCGTGCTCGACGACGGCGGCCTTGAGCCGGTCGAGGTGGGTGGAGCCGCAGCCGTCGTTGATGTTGAGGCCGTCCGGCTCGGCGCCGATGGTGACGACCTCGGCGCCGGCGCGCTGGAACGCCTCCGGCGAGACCCGGGCGGCGGCCCCGTGCGCCTCGTCGAGGACGATCCTCAGCCCGTCGAGCCGGTTCGGCAGGACGCTCATCAGGTGCGAGACGTACCGCTCGACGCCCTCCTCGTACTCCCGGACCCGCCCCACGCCCGCGCCGGTGGGCCGCTCCCACGGCTCGCCGCCCCGGTGCTCCTGGTACACGGCCTCGATCCGGTCCTCCAGCTCGTCGGCGAGCTTGTGGCCGCCGCGCGCGAAGAACTTGATGCCGTTGTCGGGCATGGCGTTGTGGCTGGCGGAGAGCATCACACCGAGGTCGGCGCCGAGGGCGCCGGTGAGGTACGCCACCGCGGGCGTCGGCAGCACGCCGACCCGCAGCACGTCGACGCCGGCGCTGGCCAGGCCCGCGACCACGGCGGCCTCCAGGAACTCCCCGGACGCGCGCGGGTCACGTCCGACCACCGCGGTCGGCCGGTGTCCTTCGAACGTGCCCGCCTCGGCCAGCACGTGCGCCGCGGCGACGGAGAGGCCGAGGGCCAGCTCGGCCGTCAGGTCCGCGTTGGCGACACCGCGCACGCCGTCCGTGCCGAAGAGTCGTCCCACTTGTCCTCCTGAGGAAGCGTCAGTTCCGGAAGCGGTGCCGGTGCGGCCCGCGCACGCTGCTTCCGCATCCCAGGCACGCGATGACATGCGATGCCCGGCCATCCCATCACACAAGCACATCAGCCTTTGAGCGCCTTGTGCCGTTATACGCCCATGGCCCGCGATAAACGAACGCCCCGGCGGCACTGTGGCGTGCCGCCGGGGCGTTCGGAGTACGAGCGGGCAGCGCGGGTCAGCGCTTGCTGTACTGCGGAGCCTTGCGGGCCTTCTTCAGACCGGCCTTCTTCCGCTCGACCGCGCGGTCGTCGCGGCGCAGGAAGCCGGCCTTCTTCAGCGGACCGCGGTTGTTGTCGACGTCCGCCTCGTTCAGCGCGCGGGCGACACCGAGACGGAGCGCACCGGCCTGACCGGAGACACCGCCGCCGGAGATGCGGGCGACGACGTCGTAACGGCCCTCGAGCTCGAGCACCTTGAAGGGCTCGTTCACTTCCTGCTGGTGCACCTTGTTCGGGAAGTAGTCCTCGAGGGTGCGGCCGTTGATCTTCCACTTGCCGGTGCCCGGGACGATCCGGACACGGGCGATGGCCTCCTTGCGGCGGCCCAGGCCGGCGGCCGGCTGGGGCTCGCCGAAGCGGGAGGCGAGGGACTCCGAGGTGTACTCGCCCTCGACGGGGACCTCGGACTCGGTGGTGTAGCTGTCGATGTCAAGCTCTTCGAGCGGCTGCTCGGCAGTGGTCTCGGCCACGATTCTCCTCAGATTCTCTTCAGTCTTAGGGGGTGGCCGGACTTACTGCGCGACCTGGGTGATCTCGTACGGCTGCGGCTGCTGCGCGCCGTGCGGGTGCTGGTCACCCTTGTAGACCTTCAGCTTCGAGAGCATCTGACGGCCCAGGGAGTTCTTGGGGAGCATGCCCTTGACGGCCTTCTCGATGGCCTTCTCGGGGTTCTTGTCAAGCAGCTCGTCGTAGCGGACCGAGCGCAGACCGCCCGGGTAGCCGGAGTGGCGGTACGCCATCTTCTGGGTCCGCTTGTTGCCGGACAGGTGCACCTTGTCGGCGTTGATGATGATGACGAAGTCACCAGCGTCGACGTGCGGCGCGTAGATCGGCTTGTGCTTGCCCCGCAGAAGGGTGGCGGCAGTGCTGGCGAGACGGCCCAGGACAACGTCCTGAGCGTCGATGACGTGCCACTGGCGCGTCACATCGCCGGGCTTGGGGCTGTACGTACGCACGGTTCGTAGCCTTCGCTTCGAGTGAATGGTCCTAGACAAGGTCACCGAAACGATCACGACAGCCTTGACCGCACTGCGGTGACGCAAACCGCGTGCCGGTCGCTGGTCATCGGCCCGGTGGACCGGTGTAAGGGCCCGTCCCGTGAGAATGAGCAAGCCAATACACAACGACTAGGCAGGATACCGGGGTGCCCCAGGCGGGTCAAAACGCGGGATCGCTGCCTCCTTCGAGTGTACGGGGTGCGCGGGGCCCGCCCCCCGGCGTGGCCCGGCGGCGTCGCCGCCCGGCCGGAACGCCTGCCGGGCCACCGTGGCCGCCAGCACCCCCAGCGTGACCGCGTCCTTGAAGGCCCGCCGCCGCGCCGTCTCCAGATAGGGCCAGGTCAGACCCGGCAGCTGCGGGACCAGGGCGAGCCAGAACCAGGGCCTGCGGGCCGCCGAGCCGGGATACGGCAGCCCGGCCAGCAGCAGCGGCAGGACGACCAGGAGGTAGTGGTCGTACGACGGGCGTGAGACGAGGAACACCGAGAGCATCAGCCCCGTGGACGTCTCCACGAGCCGGAGCGGGCCGGGGTCGGCGCGGCGCCAGCGGCGGCGGGCGCACAGCACCCCGGCGGCGGCCGCCAGCAGCGCGACCGCCCCGGCCGCCGGCCGGGGCGTCCCCAGCCGCGGCAGCACCGCCGCCGGGGAGGCCTCGTAGAGCCGGACGAATCCGTCGTCGCCGTGCAGCAGGAAGGGCAGGGTGCGGGTGAGGAAGCCCGTCGGGTCGGGCAGCGCCAGGGCCGCCGCCGCCGAGGCGGCCGCCGGCACCAGCACGAGCACCCCCAGGGCCCGCCAGCGGCGGGCGAGGACGAACAGCAGCGCCATCGGGGCGAGCAGCGGCTTCAGCGTCACCGCGGCGCCGACGACCGCGCCCGCCGCCACCCAGCGGCCCCGCCCGGCCAGCAGCAGGCACAGCGGCAGCGCCAGGGCCGCCGTCACCGTCCAGTTGCCCAGCAGCACCAGATGTCCGAACGGCGCGAAGCCCGCCGCGAGACCGGCCAGGCCCAGGGCCGCGAAGCGGCTGTGCAGCGGGACGCCGTGCAGGCGCAGCGCACAGGCCCAGCCCAGCGCCAGGCAGGCCGTCACCGTCACCGGCACCAGCACGCGCAGCGCGCCGGGCGGCAGCAGGGTCTGCGGGGCCGCCGCCAGGACCGCGCCCGGCAGGTAGAGGAAGTGCGGATCGTCGTACGGCGAGCCGCCCGCCAGCCAGGTGCGCGCGGCCCGCACGACGATGGCGTTGTCCATGCCGCCGTCCGCGGTCGTCCGCGCCGCGTGCGCCGCCGGCGCCGCGAGCACCGCGGCGAGCACCGCCCACAGATGCCAGGTCGCCGGTCGCACCAACCACCCGGAGATGTCGCTTTTGCCCGTCGTCATTGGAGGAACGCTAGGGGGTCCGCGGCCCAATGGGGCGCAACAGCACGCCCCTTGGCCCGTCTAAGATGCGCCCCATGAGCTATGGGCAGGGGGGACCTCAGTCCCAGTGGGATCCCTGGAAACCGCATTCCCAGCAGCCCTGGGACGGCGGTGGGGGCCAGTCGCCCGACTGGGCGGCGCTCGCCGAGGCGTCCGAGGCCCGCAAGAAGCGGCGCCGGCTGCTGTTCATCGGCGGCGGCGCGCTCGCCACCGTCGCGGTCGCGAGCGCCGTGGCGGTGGCGGTCGTCTCGGCGAACGGCGACAGCCGGGCGTCGAACAACCCGGTCTCCCAGCTGCCCTCGACCGCGGACATCCCGAGCGCGAGCGCCTCGGCACCGTCGTTCGCGCCGACCAGCGCGCCGCCCCCGCTGGACCCGAGGGACTTCATCGCCAGCGCGAGCAAGGACAAGGCTCCGCTGAGCCCGCAGACCCTCTTCCCGGGCACCCAGCTGACCATGGGCCAGACGGTCTACAAGAAGGGTCCGACGGCCGACACGAGGAACTGCGCCTCGGCCGCCCGGCAGACCCTGCCCAAGGTCCTCACCGCGAACGACTGCACGCGCCTGATACGCGTCACCTACACCAGGGACGGCGTCGCGGTGACGGTCGGCGTGGCCGTCTTCAACACCGAGGCCCAGGCGACGAACGCCAAGAAGCAGGCCGACACCAAGAGCATCGTCGATTCGCTGTCCGGCGGCGGCGTCAAGGACTTCTGCGACGGCGCCGTCTGCCGCACGACGACCAACTCCCTGGGCCGCTACGCCTACTTCACCATCGCCGGCTTCACCAGCGGCAAGGACGTCACCACGAAGGACACGGCGGTCTTCTCCACCGGCGACGACCTGGCGGAGTTCACCTTCCGCCAGATCCGCCGCCGCGGCGAGGCGCAGGCGTCGGCGGCGGTCGGCCAGTAGCCGCCGCCCGGACGCGCCGGCGGCAGGACGCCGGCGCCGCGGACTTCCGTGACACCGGGCGTCTCCCGCTCGCGTGGTTCCACGGTGAGGTGGCCGGTGGTACCGGCCGGGACCGGCGCCACCAGGCCCGGGACGACGGGCCGCGTCTCCCTCGTGACCGCCCGCTGCGGGTCCTCGATCGGGACCGGGGCGGGCCGGCCCGGCGTGGACGTTCCGCCGGGGACGGACGGGTGGTGGTCCGGTACCGGGGGCCGTCGAGAGGGCCGTCGTGCGGCTCGTCGTGGCACGGCCGGGTCCGCCGGGCGGGGAGGCACGACACCGGGATCCCCTGGGTCCGCGACGCCCGGTGGCGCGCCTCGTACGCCGTGGGGTACGGGGCGAACGAGTGCAGGCGCGGCGGCCGGCGGACTGCTCGCCGCCCGGGCGCGCGGCCGGCCGGCGCACCGCACCGGCCCGCCCCCGGGACGGTTCAGCAGCACCCGGAGGGACCGGGCAGCGACCGCTTGTTCCGCGCCTCCCGGCTGCGCGCCGCCAGCAGCTCGTCCGCCGGATAGCCGACCTCCTCCAGCGTCAGCCCGTGCGGCCGTACGACGTGCACCGCGGAGTCCCGCACACCGGCCGCCAGCACCTTCGCGGGCCAGTCCGGCGGGCGGTGCCCGTCGCCCACGAACAGCAGCGCCCCGATGAGCGAGCGCACCATGTTGTGGCAGAAGGCGTCGGCCCGGACGGTGGCCGTGACGATCCCGTCGTCCCCGCGTACGAGGCGCAGCTCCTGGAGGGTCCGGATGGTCGTGGCACCCTCGCGCTTCTTGCAGTACGCGGCGAAGTCGTGCTCGCCCAGCAGCCCGCGCGCGGCCTCGTTCATGGCGTCGACGTCCAGCGGCCAGTCGTGCCACAGGACGTGCCCGCGCAGCAGCGGGTCCACCCCGCCCGGGTTGTCGGTGACGCGATAGGCGTAGCGCCGCCAGATCGCCGAGAAACGGGCGTCGAAACCGGGCGGGGCCTCCCTCAGGGCCCACACCCGCACGTCCTTGGGCAGCCGCCCGGCGAGCCGCTTGAGCAGCTTCGGCTTGTGCTCGGCCCACACCTCGCGCGGCAGGTCCACGTGCGCCACCTGTCCGCGCGCGTGCACCCCCGCGTCGGTCCGCCCGGCCACGGTCAGCTCGTACGTCGTGTGCCCCGACCGCGTGACGGTCCGCAGGGCCTCCTCGATCTCCCCCTGCACCGTCCGCCGGCCGCCGGGCTGCCTGGCCCAGCCGTGGAAGCCGGTACCGTCGTAGGACAGGTCGAGGCGGACGCGGACGTGCCCGGGCTGTACTTCGTCACTCACTCCTGGATCCTCTCGGGTACGCGAAAGCGGGCCCGCCCCGAAGGGCGGACCCGCCGCGAACGCTCAGGCAGGGCCTCAGGCGTCCTTGGACTCCTCGGCGGGAGCCTCCTCGGCCTTGGCGTCCTCGACCGGGGCCTCGTCGGCCTTGGTCTCCTCCGCCTTGGCCTCCTCGGCCTCCTTGACCGCGCGCTTGGTGGCGGCCTCGGCCTCACCGGTCGCCTGCTGCGCCACCGTCAGCGCCTCCACCAGCTCGATGACGGCCATGGGCGCGTTGTCGCCACGGCGGTTACCGATCTTGGTGATGCGGGTGTAGCCACCCGGACGGTTCTCGTAGCGCGGGCCGATCTCGGTGAAGAGCGTGTGGACGATGCTCTTGTCCGTGATGACCTGCAGCACCTGACGGCGGTTGTGAAGGTCGCCCTTCTTCGCCTTGGTGATCAGACGCTCGGCGTACGGGCGCAGGCGGCGGGCCTTCGCCTCGGTGGTGGTGATGCGGCCGTGCTCGAAGAGCGACTTCGCGAGGTTCGCGAGCAGCAGCTTCTCGTGCGCGGCACTGCCGCCCAGACGGGCACCCTTGGTGGGCTTCGGCATGGTTCTTCTCCTGTGTGTCTGCCCCGGCCGTATCAGGTACCGGGGTCAGTATCCGAGCAGGCGGTCGCCTGTCGGAGATCCGGGGCGCCTTTCGAGCGCCCCGGAGGATCCGTGCCCCAAGGGGCGCGGGGAACTGCGCGACCGGCCGCAGCGGGCCGGCAGCCGGATCAGTACTGCTCGGTCTCCACGAAACCGGCGTCCGCGTCGTCGTCGGCACCGAACGCGTCGGCCGCGGCGGTCGGGTCGAATCCGGGCGGGCTGTCCTTGAGCGCGAGGCCCATACCGGCCAGCTTCGCCTTGACCTCGTCGATGGACTTCGCACCGAAGTTGCGGATGTCCAGCAGGTCCGCCTCGGAGCGGGCGACGAGCTCACCCACGGAGTGGATGCCCTCGCGCTTGAGGCAGTTGTACGACCGAACGGTGAGCTCCAGCTCCTCGATCGGCAGCGCCAGGTCGGCGGCGAGCGCGGCGTCCGTCGGGGACGGGCCCATGTCGATGCCCTCGGCGTCGATGTTGAGCTCGCGGGCCAGACCGAACAGCTCGACCAGGGTCTTGCCGGCCGACGCCATGGCGTCACGCGGACGCATGGCCTGCTTGGTCTCGACGTCGACGATCAGCTTGTCGAAGTCGGTGCGCTGCTCGACACGGGTCGCCTCGACCTTGTAGGTGACCTTGAGGACCGGCGAGTAGATGGAGTCGACCGGAATGCGGCCGATCTCCTGGCCGACCTGCTTGTTCTGCACGGCGGAGACGTAGCCGCGACCGCGCTCGACGGTCAGCTCCATCTCCAGCTTGCCCTTGCCGTTGAGCGTGGCGAGGACGAGGTCGGGGTTGTGCACCTCGACACCGGCCGGGGGCGCGATGTCGGCGGCGGTGACCAGACCCGGGCCCTGCTTGCGCAGGTACATCACGACCGGCTCGTCGTGCTCGGAGGAGACGACCAGCTGCTTGATGTTGAGGATCAGGTCGGTGACGTCCTCCTTGACGCCCGGCACGGTGGTGAACTCGTGCAGGACGCCGTCGATGCGGATGGACGTGACCGCCGCACCCGGGATCGAGGACAGGAGCGTACGGCGCAGGGAGTTGCCGAGGG
The DNA here is from genome assembly GCF_040678355.1 of Streptomyces sp. NPDC052701. NCBI lineage: Bacteria > Bacillati > Actinomycetota > Actinomycetes > Kitasatosporales > Streptomycetaceae > Streptomyces > Streptomyces sp. NPDC052701. The sequence goes on along the minus strand of NZ_JBFATO010000014.1, from coordinate 140,035 downwards.
TGTAGCCGAAGCCCGGCTCCAGCGGCTCGATCACGAACCGGGAGCGGAACTCGTCGACGACCTCTTCGGTCAACGAGGGACGCTGAGCGATCAGCATGTGTGGATCAGATCCTTCAGTCGTGGGCGCCCGCTATATGACACCCGACGGAAGCCGCCCCCGAACGAGGGGACGGGTACTGCAAGGGTACGGGCGGCACGACCCTCGCGGACCGTACCGCCCGAAAACCCGCGGCGAGGAGCCGTGCGTCAGACGCGGCGGCGCTTCGGCGGACGGCAGCCGTTGTGCGGGGTCGGCGTGACGTCCTGGATGGAGCCGACCTCGAGGCCGGTCGCCTGCAGGGAGCGGATCGCGGTCTCACGACCGGAGCCCGGGCCCTTGACGAAGACGTCGACCTTGCGCATGCCGTGCTCCTGGGCGCGGCGGGCGGCCGACTCGGCGGCCATCTGCGCGGCGAACGGCGTGGACTTCCGGGAGCCCTTGAAGCCGACGTGGCCGGCGGAGGCCCAGGAGATCACGTTGCCGGACGGGTCCGTGATGGAGACGATCGTGTTGTTGAACGTGCTCTTGATGTGCGCGTGGCCGTGAGCGACGTTCTTCTTTTCCTTGCGGCGCACCTTCTTGGCAGCGCCCTGACGTCCCTTGGGGGGCATCTCTTAACTCCTACGGGAGGTGGTCGGTCCTACAGCGAAGACCGTGGACAGGCGTCCGCTGCGGACTACTTCTTGCCCGGCTTCTTCTTGCCGGCGATGGCGCGACGCGGGCCCTTGCGGGTGCGGGCGTTGGTGCTCGTGCGCTGACCACGGACGGGCAGACCGCGGCGGTGACGCAGACCCTGGTACGTGCCGATCTCGACCTTGCGGCGGATGTCGGCCTGGATCTCGCGACGGAGGTCACCCTCGGTCTTGATGTTGTTGTCGACGTACTCGCGGATCGCGACCAGCTGCTCCTCGGTGAGGTCCCGAACACGGGTGTTCGGGTCCACGCCGGTGGCGGCCAGCGTCTGCTGGGAAAGGGTCCGGCCGATGCCGAACACGTAGGTCAGGGCGATCTCCACGCGCTTGTCGCGCGGGATGTCGACACCGGAAACGCGTGCCATTCAATGGCTCCTGGTGATCTTCGGAGGTCTGCCGCAGAACCGGTTCCCAGCCGCCGTATCAGGTACGGACTGGGTCCCCGGCCTCCGAGCCGGGGGTGTCGAGCCGGGACGGCTCGGGTCCTGCGTATGAACATACTCAGCTCGCGTCGCGCGAATCTCTGCGATAGCGGTGCAGAGGGTGTGATCGTGCGGTCAGCCCTGGCGCTGCTTGTGGCGCGGGTTCTCGCAAATGATCATGACCCGGCCGTGACGGCGGATCACCCTGCACTTGTCGCAGATCTTCTTGACGCTCGGCTTGACCTTCATGGGTGTGAGGTTCTCCGGGTCAGTGCCACCACCCCGTCACCCGGGGCGCGGGCAAGATCTACTTGTAGCGGTAGACGATCCGGCCACGGGTCAGGTCGTACGGAGACAGCTCCACCACGACCCGGTCGTCAGGGAGGATGCGGATGTAGTGCATACGCATCTTGCCGCTGATGTGTGCCAGGACCTGGTGGCCGTTCTGGAGCTCGACCTTGAACATGGCGTTCGGAAGAGACTCGACGACAGTGCCCTCGATCTCGATGGCACCTTGCTTCTTGGCCACGCTTCGCCCTTCGAATCGACTACCTTGATCGACTCCTGCGCGCACCGTTGACGTGCATGCGGACATGCGGGTGCACGAGAGCCGACGAGTCAGTCTACGTCAGCACACCCGGAAAGACGAAATGAGGGAGTCTGCCCCACGCCGCAGATCATTATGCGAGCGGGTCGGGGGCGGCCGTGATCCCGTACTCGGCGAGCTTGGCCCTGCCGCCGTCGGGAGCCGTCAGGACCAGCGGGCCCTGCTCGGTGAGGGCGACGGAGTGCTCCCAGTGGGAGGACCAGGTGCCGTCCGTGGTGACGACCGTCCAGTCGTCCTGGAGGACCTCGGTCTTCGGCGTGCCCAGGGACACCATCGGCTCGATGGCGAGGCAGAAGCCGGGGACCAGCCTGGGCCCCTTGCCGCGGCGCCGGTCGACGTAGTTCAGCAGGTGCGGGTCCATGTGCATCTCGGTGCCGATGCCGTGGCCGCCGTAGTCCTCGATGATCCCGTACCGGCCGCCGCCGGGCTTGGGCTGGCGGCGGATGTACGTCTCGATGGCCCGGGAGACGTCGACGAGCCGGTTGCCCTGCTTCATGGCCGCGATGCCGGCCCACATCGACTCCTCGGTCACCCGGGAGAGCTCGATCAGCTCCGGGGCGTGCCCGGAGCCCACGAAGGCCGTGTAGGCCGCGTCGCCGTGCCAGCCGTCGACGATCGCGCCGCAGTCGACGGAGATGATGTCGCCGTCCTTGAGGACGACGTCGTCGGAGGGGATGCCGTGGACGACGACCTCGTTCACCGAGGTGCAGATCGTCGCGGGGAAGCCGCCGTAGCCGAGGAAGTTCGGCTTGGCGCCGTGCTCGGCGAGCACCTTGCGGGCGACCTGGTCCAGGTCCTTCGTCGTGGCCCCCGGCACGGCGGCTTCACGGGTCGCCGCGTGGATGGCGGCGACGACCAGGCCCGCCGCACGCATCTTGGCGATCTGCTCGGGGGTCTTGATCTGCACCATGGGGGCCCTGCGCTCTCCGTCACTCACGTCAACCGGTTACCTGCACAACAGTACGGCCGTGACACCCCTGCGGGCGCCACGGCCGGACGGGGCCGACTGCTACTTGTCGGCGTTCTCCCGCTTCAGCGCCTCCAGCGCCCGCTGCGTGACCTCGTCGACCGGGCCCATGGCGTTGATCGTGACGACCAGGCCCTGTGCCTTGTAGTAGTCGATGATCGGCTCGGTCTGCGTGTGGTAGACCTCCAGCCGCGTGCGCACGGTCTCCTCGGAGTCGTCGTCGCGCTGGTACAGCTCGCCGCCGCAGACGTCGCAGACGCCCTCCTTCGCCGGCTGCTTGTACGTCACGTGGAAGACGTGCGCGGAGTCGTTGCGGCAGATGCGCCGGCCGGCGATCCGCTTGACGACCTCCTCCTCGGGGGCCTCCAGGTCCAGCACCGCGTCGAGCTTGATGCCCTCGGTGGCGAGGAGCTCGTCCAGCGCCTCGGCCTGCGACACGTTGCGCGGGAAGCCGTCCAGCAGGAAGCCGCCCTCGGCGTCGGGCTGCTCCATGCGGTCCTTGGCCATCGCGATGGTGACCTCGTCCGGCACCAGGTTGCCGGCGTCCATGTAGGACTTCGCGAGCTTCCCAAGCTCCGTCTGCCGGCTGATGTTGGCCCGGAACAGGTCACCGGTGGAGATGTGCGGAATGCGCAGCTTCTCGGCAAGGCGCGTGGCCTGCGTGCCCTTCCCGGCACCCGGCGGCCCGACGAGGACGATTCGCATCAGCGGAGGAACCCTTCGTAATTGCGCTGCTGGAGCTGGCTCTCGATCTGCTTCACGGTCTCGAGACCGACACCCACGATGATCAGGATGCTGGTCCCGCCGAACGGGAAGTTCTGGTTTGCCCCGAAACCTGCCAACGCCATCGTCGGCACGAGAGCGATCAGACCCAGATACAGCGAACCCGGCCAGGTGATCCGGTTGAGCACGTAGCTGAGGTACTCAGCGGTCGGTCGGCCAGCCCGGATGCCCGGGATGAAGCCACCATACTTCTTCATGTTGTCCGCGACTTCCTCGGGGTTGAACGAGATCGCCACGTAGAAGAAGGCGAAGAACACGATCAGGAGGAAGTACAGCGTGATGTGCGCCGGCGCGGCGGTGTCGGCGAGGTTGTCCCGGATCCAGGTCGCCCATCCGGAGGTCGAGTTGGTGAATTGGACGATCAGTGCCGGGATGTAGAGCAGCGACGACGCGAAGATGACCGGGATCACACCCGCCTGGTTGACCTTGAGCGGGATGTAGGTCGAGGTACCGCCGTAGGAGCGACGGCCGATCATGCGCTTCGCGTACTGCACCGGGATGCGGCGCTGGGCCTGCTCGACGAAGACCACCAGGCCGACCATGACCAGGCCGACGAGGATGACGGTGCCGAACTCGATCCAGCCGCCGGCCAGGTCGCCCTGCTCCTTGATGGCCCACAGGGCGGACGGGAAGGTGGCGGCGATCGAGATGAACATCAGGATCGACATGCCGTTGCCGATGCCGCGGTCGGTGATGAGCTCGCCGAGCCACATCACCAGGGCCGTGCCGGCGGTCATGCAGATGACCATGGTGATGGTCACGAAGATCGACTGGTCCGGGACGATCTGCTCGCCCACCGGGCAGTTGGCGAAGAGGGCGCCGCTGCGCGCGGTGGCCACCAGGCCGGTGCCCTGCAGGATGGCGAGGGCCACCGTCAGGTAGCGGGTGTACTGCGTGATCTTCGCCGTGCCGGACTGGCCCTCCTTCTTCAGGGCTTCCAGGCGCGGGATCACCACGGTCAGCAGCTGCAGGATGATGCTCGCCGTGATGTAGGGCATGATGCCCAGCGCGAAGACCGTGACCTGCAGCAGCGCGCCACCGCTGAACATGTTGACCAGACCGAACAGGCCGGAGTTGGCCTCGGCTGCGTCGATGCAGGTCTGGACGTTCCGGTAGTCCACACCCGGGATCGGGACCTGGGTGCCGACCCGGTAGATCACGATGATGCCGAGCGTGAAGAGCAGCTTCTTGCGCAGGTCGGGCGTCTTGAACGCCCGGGCGAACGCGGTGAGCACGGTGCCTCCTGCGACCCCCGCGTTCGCTACGCGAGAGGTGACGGTATGTTGTGCGAGGGACGGAATTCTCTGTGCCTGATGCCCCGTCCGACCACAGGGCCGGAGAACAGGGCATCAGGGAGACTAACAGTGTCGACTACCCTACGCGGAGCCTGCGCCGACAGGAAACCGCCCTGTCGGCCAGTGATCAGGCCGATACGGGTGTGACGGTGGTGCTTTGAGCGTCCTGTCCCCAGCCCCGGCGAGCCGACACGGACGGCGTACGCCCCTCACGGCGGCCGGCGCGTTCCTCCGGGCCCTGTGAGCGGCCCGCTCCGCCTTCCCGGCCCTTCCAGCCCCGCTCCGCCTTTCTCGGCCCTTCCAGCCCCGTCGCACCGTTCGGCGCCCTTCCACGGCCCTGCGCGCCGCCTCCCGCCGGACGGGCTCCACGCCGTTCGCCCGGCGGCGGACATCACGTACGCGACGCGACGCATCTCACCCCCCACCACGACGCCACGGCACGAGGACGCGCCACGGCGTCACGGCACGACGAAAGGCCGGGAGCTCCCCACGGGAACTCCCGGCCTTCGCTGTTCTCGGGCCGGCCGGCTCAGACGAGCTCGGTGACCGAACCGCCGGCGGCGGCGATCTTCTCCTTGGCGGAGGCGGAGGCCTTGTCGACCTTCACCTGCAGCGCCACGGAGATCTCACCCTCGCCGAGCACCTTGACCAGGCTGTTCTTGCGAACGGCGCCCTTGGCCACCAGGTCCTCGACGGTGACCTCGCCACCCTGCGGGTAGAGCTTGGCCAGCTTGTCGAGGTTCACGACCTGGTACTCGGTCTTGAACGGGTTCTTGAAGCCCTTCAGCTTCGGGAGACGCATGTGGAGCGGCATCTGGCCACCCTCGAAGCTCTCCGGAACCTGGTAGCGGGCCTTGGTGCCCTTGGTACCACGACCGGCCGTCTTACCCTTCGACGCCTCACCACGACCGACACGGGTCTTGGCGGTCTTGGCGCCCGGGGCGGGACGGAGGTTGTGGATCTTCAGCGGGTTGTTCTCCGCCATGATCAGTCGACCTCCTCGACCGTCACGAGGTGGCGGACGGTGTGCACCATGCCGCGGAACTCGGGGCGGTCCTCCTTGACGACCACGGTGTTGATCCCCTTGAGACCAAGCGACCGCAGGGTGTCACGGTGGTTCTGCTTGCTGCCGATGTAGGACTTGACCTGCGTGATCTTGAGCTGCGCCATGATCACACACCCGCCCCGGCACGCGCACGGAGGAGAGCCGCGGGGGCGACGTCCTCGAGCGGCAGACCACGGCGGGCCGCGATCTCCTCGGGACGCTGCAGGCCCTTCAGGGCCGCCACGGTCGCGTGCACGATGTTGATGGCGTTGTCGGAGCCGAGCGACTTCGACAGCACGTCGTGGATACCGGCGCACTCGAGCACGGCGCGCACCGGACCACCGGCGATCACACCGGTACCGGGCGACGCGGGCTTGAGCAGCACGACGCCGGCGGCCTTCTCACCCTGGATCGGGTGCGGGATGGTGCCCTGGATCCGGGGGACCTTGAAGAAGTGCTTCTTGGCCTCCTCAACGCCCTTGGCGATGGCGGCCGGCACCTCCTTGGCCTTGCCGTATCCGACACCCACGGTGCCGTCACCGTCGCCCACCACGACCAGCGCGGTGAAGCTGAAGCGACGACCACCCTTCACAACCTTGGCGACGCGGTTGATCGCGACGACGCGCTCAACGTACGCGGTCTTCTCGGCGGCAGCAGCGCCGCCGTCACGGCCCTTCCGGTCCCGCCGCTCGCCGCCACCGGCACCGCTTCCGCGGCGCTGGGGTCCAGCCATTGGAATTACCTCTCTCTGTTTCCGCTAGCTACGGAACCTGGCTCAGAACTTGAGCCCGGCCTCGCGGGCGGCGTCGGCCAGGGCGGCGATGCGCCCGGCGTACTGGTTGCCACCACGGTCGAACACGACGGCCTCGACACCGGCGGCCTTGGCACGCTCGGCGACCAGGGCGCCGACCTGCTTGGCCTGCGCGGACTTGTCGCCCTCGCCACCGCGGATCGACGCGTCCAGGGTGGACGCCGACGCCAGGGTGTGGCCCTTCAGGTCGTCGATCACCTGCGCCACGATGTGGCGGTTGGAGCGGGTCACGACCAGACGGGGGCGCTCGGCGGTACCCGAGACCTTCTTGCGGATCCGGATGTGGCGACGCTTGATAGCGGCACGCTTGTAGGCGTCGCCCTTGAGGATCTTCTGCCCGTATGCCATGGCTTACTTACCCGCCTTTCCGACCTTGCGGCGGATGACTTCGCCCTCGTACTTGACGCCCTTGGCCTTGTACGGGTCGGGCTTGCGCAGCTTGCGGATGTTGGCCGCAACCTCGCCGACCTTCTGCTTGTCGATGCCCTCGACCGAGAAACGGGTCGGGGCCTCCACCTTGAAGGTGATGCCCTCGGGGGCCTCGACCAGGATCGGGTGGCTGTAGCCCAGGGAGAACTCCAGGTTGGAGCCCTTGGCCTGGACGCGGTAACCGACACCGCTGATCTCGAGCTTCTTGACGTATCCCTGGGTCACACCGGTGATCATGTTCGCCACCAGCGTGCGGGACAGGCCGTGCAGGGCCTTGCTCTGCCGCTCGTCGTTCGGGCGGGTCACCTGGAGGGTGCCGTCCTCGCCCTTAGCGATCTCGATCGGCGCGACGATGGTGTGGGTCAGTTCGCCCTTGGGGCCCTTGACCTTGACCGTACGGCCGTCGATGGTGACGTCCACGCCGGCGGGAACCGGGATGGGCAGCTTGCCGATACGCGACATTGCTCTACCTCCCTTTCCCGTTACCAGACGTAGGCGAGGACTTCCCCACCCACGCCCTTCTTCTGCGCCTGCTTGTCGGTCAGCAGACCGTGGGACGTGGAGATGATCGCCACGCCCAGGCCGCCCAGGACCTTCGGCAGGTTGGTGGACTTCGCGTACACCCGGAGACCGGGCTTGGAGATCCGCTTGATGCCCGCGATGGAGCGCTCACGGTTCGGGCCGAACTTCAGCTCGAGGACGAGGTTCTTGCCGACCTCGGCGTCCTCGACGCGCCAGCCCGTGATGAAGCCCTCCTGCTGGAGGATCTCCGCGATGTGAGACTTGATCTTGGAGTGCGGCATCGACACCGAGTCGTGGTATGCCGAGTTCGCGTTCCGCAGACGCGTCAGCATGTCTGCGATCGGATCAGTCATGGTCATGAATTGGCCTTCGGCCTCTCTCGCCGGGGTTTCCTGGTGCGCCATCCCTCTCCCCGATCCGAGACGGGACGGGTGCGGCGCGGTGGACCTACGGCGTAGTAAGTCGTAAGGGCGGCGGCAGACGCCCAACCCCACAAGCCTAAGGCATGCGGGCTGGGCGTCCTGCCGCCCCGGTTGCTTACCGAGAGCTTCAGGTGATCCCTAACTGAGGGATTACCAGGAGCTCTTGGTCACGCCCGGCAGCTCGCCACGGTGAGCCATCTCACGAAGGCACACGCGGCACAGGCCGAACTTGCGGTACACGGAGTGCGGACGGCCGCAGCGCTGGCAGCGGGTGTACGCGCGCACACCGAACTTGGGCTTGCGAGCAGCCTTCGCGATGAGAGCCTTCTTCGCCATCTCGCTCACGCCTCCTTGAACGGGAAGCCGAGGTGACGGAGAAGGGCACGGCCCTCTTCGTCGTTGGTCGCCGTGGTCACCACGGTGATGTCCATACCCCGGACGCGGTCGATCTTGTCCTGGTCGATCTCGTGGAACATGACCTGCTCCGTGAGACCGAAGGTGTAGTTGCCACGGCCGTCGAACTGCTTGGGGGACAGGCCGCGGAAGTCACGGATGCGCGGGAGCGCCAGCGACAGGGTGCGGTCCAGGAACTCCCACATGCGGTCGCCACGGAGCGTGACGTGGGCACCGATCGGCTGGCCCTCGCGCAGCTTGAACTGCGCGATGGACTTACGGGCCTTGGTGACGGCCGGCTTCTGGCCGGTGATCGTGGTGAGGTCGCGCACGGCGCCCTCGATCAGCTTGGAGTCGCGGGCGGCGTCGCCCACACCCATGTTGACCACGATCTTGACGAGGCCCGGAACCTGCATGACGTTCTCGTACTTGAACTCGTCACGCAGCTTGCCGATGATCTCCTCGCGGTACTTCGTCTTCAGACGCGGAGTCACGGTGGTCGTCATCAGATGTCCTCACCCGTCCGCTTGGCAACGCGGATCTTGTTGCCCTCGTCGTCGAAGCGGTAGCCGACGCGGGTCGGGACCTTCTGGCCGTCCTTCTCCACGACCAGCATGACGTTGCTGACGTGGATCGGGGCCTCGGTGGTCACGATGCCGCCGGCCTGCGAACCGCGAGCGGTCGGCCCGGCCTTCGTGTGCTTCTTGACCCGGTTGACACCCTCGACCAGGACGCGCTCCTCGCGCGGGAAAGCGGCAATGACCTTGCCCTGCTTGCCCTTGTCCTTGCCGGTGATGACCTGGACCAGGTCGCCCTTCTTGATCTTCATGCTCACAGCACCTCCGGCGCGAGGGAGATGATCTTCATGAACTTCTTCTCGCGCAGCTCACGGCCGACGGGGCCGAAGATACGGGTGCCGCGAGGGTCGCCGTCGTTCTTCAGAATGACGGCGGCGTTCTCGTCGAAGCGGATGTACGAGCCGTCCGGGCGGCGGCGCTCCTTCACGGTGCGAACGATGACCGCCTTGACGACGTCACCCTTCTTCACGTTGCCACCGGGGATCGCGTCCTTGACGGTGGCGACGATGACGTCACCGATACCCGCGTAGCGGCGACCGGAGCCGCCGAGCACACGGATGCAGAGGATCTCCTTCGCACCCGTGTTGTCGGCGACACGCAGTCGCGACTCCTGCTGGATCACGTCTATCTCCTGATCGTCTGCCGGTTCCCCGGGGGCCGCTCACCGAGCGGCCCCCGGAGCCTGGCGGAACTGTCCTGCGGGACACCCCGCAGGAATTACTTGGCCTTCTCGAGGATCTCGACGACGCGCCAGCGCTTGGTCGCGGACAGCGGCCGGGTCTCCATCAGGAGGACGCGGTCGCCGACACCCGCGGCGTTCTGCTCGTCGTGCGCCTTGAGCTTGTTCGTACGGCGGATGACCTTGCCGTACAGCGCGTGCTTGACGCGGTCCTCGACGGCGACGACGACGGTCTTGTCCATCTTGTCGCTGACGACGTAACCCTCACGGGTCTTGCGGAAGCCGCGCGCCTCGGTGTTCTGCTCAGTCACGTTGTTCTCGCTCATGCGTTCTCCACCGTTTCGATGCCCAGCTCGCGCTCGCGCATCAGGGTGTAGATCCGCGCGATGTCCTTACGGACGGCCTTCAGCCGACCGTGGTTTTCGAGCTGACCGGTCGCCGCCTGGAAGCGGAGGTTGAACAGCTCTTCCTTGGCCTCGCGGAGCTTGTTCAGAAGCTCCTCGTTGCCCAGCTCGCGCAGCTCGGACGCCTTGGTACCGGCCGACATCACGCTTCACCTGCCTCGCGCTTGACGATCCGGCACTTCATCGGCAGCTTGTGGGCCGCACGGGTCAGCGCCTCACGGGCGATCTTCTCGTTGGGGTACGACAGCTCGAACATGACGCGTCCGGGCTTGACGTTGGCCACCCACCACTCCGGAGAACCCTTACCGGAACCCATGCGGGTCTCGGCGGGCTTCTTGGTCAGCGGGCGGTCCGGGTAGATGTTGATCCAGACCTTGCCGCCACGCTTGATGTGGCGGGTCATGGCGATACGAGCCGCCTCGATCTGGCGGTTGGTGACGTACGCCGGGGTCAGCGCCTGGATGCCGTACTCGCCGAACGCAACCTGCGTGCCACCCTTGGACATGCCGTTGCGCTTGGGGTGGTGCTGCTTGCGGTGCTTGACCCTACGGGGGATCAGCATGGTGGTCAGGCCTCCGTTCCGGTGCTCTCAGCCGGAGCGGCGGACGCGGGAGCCTCGGCCTTGGGGGCCTCGGCACCGGCAGCCTGCTGCGGCTTGCGACCGCGCCGCTCGCCACCGCGGCCACCACGGGCCGGGCGGTCGGCGCCACCGCGGGCCGGGCGGTTGCCCGCACGGGCGGCGGCGTTCTCGGCGCGGACCTCGGCGATGTTCTTGACGTCGCCCTTGTAGATCCAGACCTTCACACCGATGCGGCCGAAGGTCGTCTTGGCCTCGAAGAAGCCGTAGTCCACGTTCGCGCGGAGCGTGTGCAGGGGCACGCGGCCCTCGCGGTAGAACTCCGAGCGGGACATCTCGGCGCCGCCGAGGCGGCCACCGCACTGGATCTTGATGCCCTTGGCGCCGGCCTTCATCGCCGACTGCATGCTCTTGCGCATGGCGCGGCGGAAGGAGACGCGGGAGGAGAGCTGCTCGGCGACGGCCTGGGCCACCAGCTGGGCGTCCACCTCGGGGTTCTTGACCTCGAGGATGTTCAGCTGGACCTGCTTGCCCGTGAGCTTCTCGAGGTCGCCGCGGATGCGGTCGGCCTCGGCGCCACGGCGGCCGATGACGATGCCCGGACGCGCGGTGTGGATGTCGACGCGGACGCGGTCACGGGTGCGCTCGATCTCCACCTTGGAGATGCCGGCGCGCTCCATGCCGGACGTCATCATCCGGCGGATGGCGACGTCTTCCTTGACGTAATCCTTGTAGAGCTTGTCGGCGTACCAGCGCGACTTGAAGTCGGTCGTCACGCCGAGCCGGAACCCGTGCGGGTTTACCTTCTGGCCCATTACCGGGTTCCTTCCTTGCTGCTGACGACCACGGTGATGTGGCTGGTCCGCTTGCGGATCCGGTAGGCACGGCCCTGGGCGCGCGGACGGAACCGCTTCAGGGTCGGGCCCTCGTCGACGTACGCCTCGGAGACGTACAGGCTGTCGACGTCGGTGTGGTCGTAGTTGTGCGCGGCGTTGGCGATGGCGCTGTCGAGCACCTTGCCGACCGGCACGGAGGCTGCCTGCGGAGCGAATCGCAGGACGGCCTGGGCCTCCGTGGCGTTCATGCCACGGATGAGGTCCACCACGCGGCGGGCCTTCATGGGCGTGACGCGGATGTACCGCGCCTGGGCCCTGGCTTCCATGGTTGTCCCTTCAGTTACTTGCGTGTCTGAATGCGATCCGCTTAGCGGCGCTTCGACTTCCGGTCTTCCTTGACGTGGCCCCGGAAGGTGCGGGTCGGCGAGAACTCGCCGAGCTTGTGGCCGACCATCGACTCGGTGACGAACACCGGGATGTGGGTCTTGCCGTTGTGCACCGCGATCGTGTGGCCGAGCATGGCCGGGACGATCATCGAGCGACGGGACCAGGTCTTGATGACGTTCTTGGTGCCGGCTTCGTTCTGGGCGTCCACCTTCTTCATCAGGTGGTCGTCGACGAAGGGCCCCTTCTTCAAGCTACGAGGCATCTCAACCCGTCCTTAGCGCTTCTTGTTCGTCTTGCGGCGGCGGACGATGTACTTGTTCGACGCCTTCTTGGGCGAACGAGTACGGCCTTCCTTCTTGCCCCACGGGGACACGGGGTGGCGACCACCGGAGGTCCGGCCCTCACCACCACCGTGCGGGTGGTCGACCGGGTTCATGACCACACCACGGACGGTCGGGCGGACGCCCAGCCACCGCTTGCGGCCCGCCTTGCCCCAGTTGATGTTGGACTGCTCGGCGTTGCCGACCTCGCCGACGGTGGCGCGGCAGCGGACGTCGACCAGACGGATCTCACCGGACGGCATGCGCAGGTGGGCGTAGGCGCCCTCCTTCGCGAGCAGCTGCACGGAGGCGCCGGCGGAGCGGGCGAACTTCGCGCCGCCGCCCGGACGCAGCTCGATGGCGTGCAGGGTGGTACCGACCGGGATGTTGCGCAGGGCGAGGTTGTTGCCCGGCTTGATGTCGGCCCCGGGACCGTTCTCGACGCGGTCGCCCTGGCTCAGGCCACGCGGCGCGAGGATGTAGCGCTTCTCGCCGTCCGCGTAGTGCAGGAGCGCGATGCGCGCGGTGCGGTTGGGGTCGTACTCGATGTGCGCGACCTTCGCCGGCACGCCGTCCTTGTCGTGACGACGGAAGTCGATCACGCGGTAGGCGCGCTTGTGGCCACCGCCCTGGTGGCGGACGGTCACACGACCGGAATTGTTACGGCCGCCCTTGCTGTGCAGCGGGCGAACCAGCGACTTCTCCGGCGTGGACCGCGTGACCTCGACGAAGTCGGCGACGCTGGCGCCACGACGGCCAGGAGTCGTCGGCTTGTACTTGCGGATACCCATTTCTCAGTCCTCGTCCGATATCGGACGATCCGGACCTCCCTTAGGAGGTCGGACCGCCGAAGATGTCGATACGGTCGCCCTCGGCGAGGGTCACGATCGCGCGCTTGGTGGACGCGCGCTGGCCGAAGCCGGTGCGGGTCCGCTTGCGCTTGCCCTGGCGGTTGATCGTGTTGACCCCGGTGACCTTGACCTGGAAGACCGACTGAACGGCCTGCTTGATCTGGGTCTTGTTGGCGTTCGGGTCGACGATGAACGTGTACTTGTTCTCGTCGAGAAGCGCGTAGCTCTTCTCCGACACGACCGGCTTGATCAGCACGTCACGGGGGTCCGTGTACGCCTTGCTCGCCGGGGTGACGACGGTGTTCTTGCCCTCGGTGGCGTGGCGACGCGCCTTCTTGACGCGGGCCTCCTTGGCCTTCTTCGCGGCCTTCGAGGCGATAGCGGGGTGACGGATGGCCATCAGACCTCGCTCCCTTCGGTGTCGTTGGCCTTCGGGCCGGCGACGAAGGACTCGAAAGCGGCCTGGGTGAAGACCACGTCGTCCGAGACGAGAACGTCGTACGTGTTCAGCTGGCCCGGCTCCAGGATGTGGACCTGGGGCAGGTTGCGGGCGGACAGCCACGCGGCCTCGTCGGAGCGGTCGACGACCAGGAGCAGGTTCTTGCGCTCGCTGATCTTGCCGAACAGGCTCTTGGCGGCCTTCGTGGAGGGGGTCTCGCCCTCGACCACGCCGGTGACGACGTGGATGCGGTTGTGACGCGCCCGGTCGGTGAGGGCGTGGCGCAGGGCCGCGGCCTTCATCTTCTTCGGGGTCCGCTGCGAGTAGTCGCGCGGCACGGGACCGTGCACGACGCCACCACCGGCGAACTGCGGCGCGCGGGTCGAGCCCTGACGGGCGCGACCGGTGCCCTTCTGGCGGTACGGCTTCTTGCCGCCACCACGGACTTCACCGCGGGTCTTGGTCTTGTGGGTGCCCTGGCGGGCAGCGGCCAGCTGCGCGACGACGACCTGGTGGATCAGCGGGATGCTGACCTTCTCAACGCCGAAGATCTCCGCGGGGAGCTCGACGGTACCGGCCTTGTCGCCCGCCGGCGAAAGGATGTCAACAGTGCTCATCGGTTACCTCAGGCCCCCTTGGCCGCGGTGCGGACCAGGACGAGGCCGCCGTTCGGACCGGGAACCGCGCCCTTGATGAGCAGCAGACCCTTCTCCGCGTCAACGGCGTGGACGGTCAGGTTCTGGGTGGTGACCCGCTCGTTGCCCATGCGACCCGCCATGCGGAGGCCCTTGAACACGCGGCCCGGGGTGGCGCAGCCACCGATGGAACCGGGCGAGCGGTGCTTGCGCTGGGTGCCGTGCCCGGCGCCGAGGCCACGGAAGTTGTGGCGCTTCATGACACCGGCGAAGCCCTTGCCCTTGCTCTTGCCGGTCACGTCGACCTTGGTGCCGGCCTCGAACACCTCGGCGGTGATCTCCTGGCCGAGCGTGTACTCGGAGGCGTCCGCGGTGCGGATCTCGACGAGGTGACGACGCGGGGTGACGTCGGCCTTGGCGAAGTGGCCCTTGAGGGGCTTGTTCACCTTGCGCGGGTCGATCTCGCCGAAGGCGATCTGGACGGACTCGTAGCCGTCGACGTCGTTGGTGCGGACCTGGGTCACGACATTCGGCCCGGCCTTGACGACGGTCACCGGGACGACACGGTTGTTCTCGTCCCAGACCTGCGTCATACCGAGCTTCTCGCCCAGGATGCCCTTGATCTGCTTAGCCATCTCTTCAGATCACCGGCCTCAGAGCTTGATCTCGATGTCGACACCGGCCGGCAGGTCGAGTCGCATCAGAGAGTCAACGGTCTTGGGGGTCGGGTCGAGGATGTCGATCAGGCGCTTGTGCGTGCGCATCTCGAAGTGCTCGCGCGAGTCCTTGTACTTGTGCGGCGACTTGATGACGCAGTACACGTTCTTCTCAGTGGGCAGCGGCACCGGGCCCGCGACCGACGCACCAGTGCGGGTCACCGTCTCGACGATCTTCTTCGCCGAGGAGTCGATGACCTCGTGGTCGTAGGCCTTGAGCCGGATGCGGATCTTCTGTCCCGCCATGGCTACTTCGTAGTCCTGTCTCTCTACAGCTCTGGAACCCGGACGCTTCTTTCGTTTCTCCGACCCACGCGGTCGGGCGTGTCGCGCTCCCGCTGACACAGATGCCCCTTGTCCGAACATCCCTGCGGGATTGCACACGGCCCTGCCGGAACCGCGGGCCGGGGGCGAAAGGCCCACCGGGCGCCTGGCCGGTGCCGCGCCGACGCTTCCCGGAAGATTCCCGTACGTCCGCCCCAGCGCTGCCTTACGGCAGTTGGGACGACGAGTACTGTGGGACTCGCTTCCGGTCCTCCCGGCGGGAGGCGCGCAGCATCAACACTCGACCGAGCAACTCGGACAGTCTGCCATACGGGGCAGCGAGGACGCCAATCGAGCCGGAGAGAATACCCCGGGCGTGACGCAGGTCAAACACACGGACGGCCCGGGCGAAAACGCCGGAGGAACCGGGGAGGATCCGGGGAGAGCCGGAGGGGCCTGCCGGACGGGCGCGCGGTTGTGGCAGGGTACCGCCGTGTCTGATCATCCGGTCGATGCGGGCCGGCCGGTGCGGCGGTCCCGGCTGTCCGACTACGCAGCCCTCGTGGAGCCCCCGCCCCCCGCGCCGGCCGGCGGGCGTGCCGATCCCGCCCGGGTCCATGTCGAGCTGCGGCAGCGTGAGTTCTCCGCCTGGCTGGAGGCTTTCCGGGACACCCGGGTGCTCGTGCCGCGCACCGCCGGCGGCTGGCTGACCGCCGACTTCGGCGGGGTCCGGTGGGTGCTGGCCTTCTCCGGTGAGCCGGAGCTGGCGCGCTACGCCCTCGCGCGCGGCGAGGGCGACCGCGAGTGGGCCTACGAGCGGGTGCTGGGCGCCCACCTGCTGGACGTGGCGGTTCCGGCGGCCGGTGTGCCGTGCGGGGTGGCCCTGGACGTGGCGGACGGTGATCAGGAGGCGGTCCTGCTGCCGCCGGTGAAGGGAATCGTGCCGGACGCGGCGGCGGTGGACGCCGGGGCGTTCGGCGGCTCGGGTGACGGTGACGACGACGGGGGTCAGCGGTGACGGCTGCGGCGGGTGACGGAAGCGGTGGCGGTGGCGGTGGCGGTGGCGGTGGCGGCAAGGATCTGCTGGCCACCGGCCTGGACGAGGTGGCACGCGGCCTGACCGCGGCGCTCGCGGAGCTGAAGGAGCTCGGCATGGTCGGCGCGGCCGGCGCGGGCCGCGGCTTCGGGGACATCGCGCTGAACGGCCTGGAGCTGGGCCACCAAGGGCTGACCGGCACCTTCGGGGAGTTCTGCGAGCGCTGGGAGTGGGGGGTGCGCTCGCTGATCAACGAGGGCAACTCGCTCGCGGTCAGGACGGGCCTGGCGGCGGGCACGTACTACGAGACGGAGCAGTACGTCGAGGGCACGCTCAAGGTCGCGGCGAACTCGCTGATCGGCAACCCGTACGCCACCGAGGACGAGGTCACCTCGATGGGCTGGCGGGAGCTGGCGACCTCCGGCTACCTCGGGGGCGCCGACTACAGCGCCGAGTCGTTCGCCCGGGCCCAGGAGAACGTCGAGCAGGCCTGGAAGGACACCGGGCGGGACGTGATGACCTCCCGCATGGGCCTGGTCACGCCGCAGAACGTGGCGGACGGAATGGGGGTCTCCGACGCCGCGTACGAGCGGATGCTCGACGAGACCTTCGGCCCCTCCCCCGAGGAGCGGGCCCAGCAGGCCGGGCAGGCCGGGCAGGCCGGTGGGGGCGCCAGCTGATGGGAGTGCTCGACGACATCGGCAACGGACTCAAGGACGCCGGCCGCGGGCTGCGGGACGGGATCAACGACGGGCTCGGCGCGGTCGAGGACGGCATCGACGCCGGCAAGCGGGCACTGGGCGAGGGCGTCGACTGGACCACCGACCGGATCGGCGACGGCCTCGACCACGTCGGCCTGGAGGGCGCCGCCGACGCGGTGGAGGACTGGGGCGACGACGTCGCCGCCGACCTCGGCGCCACCCCCGGTGAGCAGCAGCTCGGCCAGACCGAGGAACCCGATGAACTCGTCCACGGCAACCCGGCCAGGATCCGCGAGTCGGCCAAGCACCTGAAGGATTTCCAGGCCGCCTTCGACAAGGTCGCCGGGGGCCTGAGGAAGGTCGACTCCTCCGGCTGGCGGGGCGAGGGCGGCGACACCTTCCGCGAGAGGTTCGGCGTCCACCCGCAGAAGTGGCTGCAGGCCGCCGACGCCTGCGAGGCCGCCGCGGGCGCCCTGGAGACCTACGCCGACACCGTCACCTGGGCGCAGAACCAGGCCCGCGACGCCGTCGAGCTGTACAAGAGGGGCAGGAAGACCTCCGAGGAGGCGGTCGCCGCGTACAACCGGCGCGTCGACGACTACAACGCCAGGCTGCGGGCCGGCCAGGACCCCGGCCCGCGCCCCGGGCCCTTCACCGATCCCGGTGCCGCCGACATCAGGGCCGCCCACGACAAGCTCGCCGAGGCCCGCAGGCAGCGCAACAGCGCGGCCGGCGACGCCCAGGACAAGGTGCGGGCCGCGCTCGCCCACGCCCCGGCCGAGCCGCCGCCGCTGGACCGCCTGGGCAGCAACCTGATCGACGGCTACCAGGCGTACAACACCGAGCTCACCCACTTCGTCGGCGGTGCGGTCAAGGGCACCGCGGGCCTGCTCAACTTCGCGCGCGGACTGAACCCGATCGACCCGTACAACATCACCCACCCGGCCGCCTACTACCAGAACGTCAACATGACCCTGGCCGGGCTGGTCTCCACCGCGGCCCATCCCGAGCGCGCCGTCCAGGCCGCCGTCGAGGGCTTCAAGAAGGACCCCTCCGAGTTCCTCGGCCGCCTCGTGCCCGAGCTGATCGGCACCAAGGGCGCCGGGCTCGCCCGCACCGGCATCCGCTTCGGAGCGAAGCAGGGGCTGGAGACCGCCGCCCGGACCGGCCTGCGGGAGGGCACCGGGTCCGGCCTGCGCCCCCACTCGCCGTTCGGCGACAACGTGGTGCACGCCGACGCGGTGGACCCCCGGGCCGGCCGGGACTTCGTCGACGACCAGTACGGCGACCTGCAGGACCTGAACCGGGCCGACAGGGAGGGCCCTGGTGAGGGGCAGGGCCTGGGTGAGGGGCAGGGCCTGGGTGAGGGGCAGAGCCCGGGCGACGGGCAAAGTCCGGGCGACGGCTTCTCGTACACCCCGCACGTCACCGACGATGTCTGGGGCAGCCTCACCACCGAGCAGCGGCACCAGATCGCGGCCGCCGAACTGGCGCCCGGCGCGCGGTCGTTCCCGGACGCCGACGCAGCGATCTCCTACGGGCGGGACAACTGGAACGACTACGTCGACAACCTGCCGCCGTCGGCACGCGACGCCCTCAGGGACTACACCGGCGAACCGCCCTACAAGGGGGCTCCCGGCTACGCGACCTACAAGGAGATGAACGGCTTCCTCCGGGGGGAGGACGAGCTCGGCACGCCCGAGGTGCTCAACAACATCCAGGAGGTCGACAGAGCGCTGGCCGGGCGCCCGCTGCCAGAGGACGTGATGGTGGTTCGCGGCACCGGGGTCGACCACATCGAATTCGACTTCGTGGAGGACCTGATCGGCCGCAGGGTCACGGACCCCGGCTACACATCGTCCTCGCTGGGCAACCACCCGGTGCCGAGTTTCGAGGGAAAGCCCGCCATCCTGCGCTTGCGCGTGCCCGAGGGGACCCCCGCAACATGGGTCGAGAAGGTCAGCGACTTCGGCGTCACCGAGCGTGAGCTGCTGCTCGGGCGCGGGATGAGCTACAGGGTGACGCGCGCCTTCGAGGACGAGAACGGTCAGATCCAGATCTACGGCGAGGTGCTGCGCCCCGACTGAGGTCCTTCCTCAGGACGACGCGCACGAGCCCTTGCCCACCAGGACGAACAGAGAGATCCGCATGAGCCCCGAAAGCCCAAGTGGTGGCGTCAACCCACGCTTCAACGAAGATGTCGGTGCCTACATCGAGCCGGGCGGCCCGCCGCGCTACGCCCGGCACACCGGCGGCCCCGTCCAGTACGTGACCGTGGCCGACGACGAGGGCCAGGTGATCGCCTACGTGTGGGCCAATGACGAGGACGATGCCGCCAGCATCCGTGTCCGCCTGGCGGCCGGGCCCGCCGCCGCCAACAAGATCGGCCCCTGGGTGAGGCGGCTGAGCAAGGCCAAGGAGCGAGGGCTGCCCCCCACCCAGGCCCTGGCCGAACTGCTCCAGCAGCCCTCCTCCGTCACGAGCCACATCGTCCCCGGCTCACTGGCCCGCGCGGAGAGCCTCGCCGTGCTCGACGACCTCGCCGGGCGGAAATGGGGCAGGGACCGGGTGAAGGGCGGCGCGACCGGAACGCTGCTGGGGCTCGCCGTCGGCGACGCCCTGGGCTACCCCACCGAGTTCCTGGACCTCGGGCAGCTCGCCTCCCGGTTCGGGCCCTGGCGGGAGCTGAACCTGCCCGTGTCCTCCGGGGTCGCCTGGGTGACGGACGACACGCAGATGACGCTGGCGGTCGCCGAGGCGCTGGCGGAGACCGCCGCGCAGGACCCCGCCGCGCTCACGGCCGCCACGCTCGAACCGGCCCTGCGCAGGAACTTCGTCGCCTGGCTGCACTCCCCGGACAACAACCGCGCCCCGGGCCGGACCTGCCTGGACGCCTGCGCCGCCCTGGAACGCGGCGGCCCCTGGCAGGCGGCCAGCGTCCTCGCGTCGAAGGGGTGCGGGGCGAACATGCGGGTGGCCCCGGTCGGCCTGGCGCCCGGACTGTCGGCGGAGCAGCGGGCGGGGGCGGCGCAATTGCAGGCCGCGCTGACCCACGGCCATCCGACCGCGCTCGCGGCCAGCGACCTCACGGCGCACGCCGTATGGCTGCTCACGCACAACTGCGCCCCCGTCGAGCTGCTGCCCCGGCTGCGCCACTACGCCGAGAAGTCGCGCCGGACGTACTACGGCGACTGGCTCGGGGACCTGGCCCAGCGGGCGGGGGCGGCGGACCCCGCGGACTTCATCGCCCACGGGTGGGACGAGACCCTGCGGGCCCTGGACACGATGGCCCGGGCACTGCGGGAGCCGGACCCCGAGCGGGACCCCTGCGAGGCGGCCGGCGCCGGCTGGATCGCGGAGGAGGCGCTCGCCGCCGCCCTGTACTGCTTCCTGCTCTTCCCGGACGACCCGGTGAGCGCCGTCCGGCGGGCGGCGTACTCGTCGGGCGACTCGGACTCCATCGCCGCCCTGGCCGGCGCGTTCGCGGGCGCCTGGGTGGGCGCGCGGGCCTGGCCCGGCGACTGGACGCGGGTCATCGAGCACCGCGAGCGGATGCGTGAGCTGGCGTCGCCCTGGGACGGGGGGACGTACGGGAGCGCGCGCGGGGAGCGCGGCGGCGGGGAGCGCGGCGGCGGGGAGCGCGGCGGCGGGGAGCGCGGCCGCGGGGACGGAACCGGCCGGGGCCGGAGCTGACACGGCGATGTTCCACCCCCGTAAGCGGGCCGAGGAGTGGCTCGCCCACACCTACGGCGGTCTGGTCGAACTGACCGTCCCGGACCCGGTGTACGAGACTCCCGCCGCCTGGCTGATGGCCTGCCGCTCCCTGCCGCAGCCCGGTTTCCCCCGCACGCCGATGCTGGCGGCCTCGATCGTCGTGCTCAGGCACGGCGGGCCGCCCTTCCACCCGGCCCCCGGTGCCCCGCTGGCCGACCTGGAACCGGCACCGGGGCACGTGTACGCCGACCGGGTCGTGTCCCAGCCCCGCAGGATCAACGCCCGCGGCTGCGTGGTCGCCGTGCACCACGCGATCGACGGCGCCCGGTCCACCGCGGTGCCGTGGTCCCCGGCCCACGAGGCCCCGGGCTGGTGGGGGCGGCTGGCCAAGCGCTACTTCCCGGACTTCGACGAGGTGGCGCCCGCGCACTGCGCCGGCTGGGACGACGTCGTCGGCGCGATGACCGGCCCCGGGCCCGGCACCCGGGGCGTCGTCTGGGTCCGCCGCGAGCTGAACGGCCACGAGATCACGGGCAACCTGCTCTACGTGCACAACAACGACGGCCGGGTGGTCTTCCTCGACCCCCTGGCGTCGTCCCTGGCGAGGCTGGACACCAGCGGGGTGCGGGAGCTGCGCCTGCTCCGGCTGCCGGGACCGGGCACGGGGCGGGCCGGGCCGCCGGCGACGGCCTGACCGACCGGCTTCGCCGCGGGCGTCCCGCCACTCCCCCACCAGTGCCGTCGATCGCCGGTTCCTCGCACCCCCGCTCCGCCGGGAACCGGGTCGTCGAGGGCGCGGTCGCCGGCGCACACGCCGGCGCGGACGCCGCGGAGCGTGGCGGCGCAGTCACTCGTCCGGGGGAAAGTGCCCACGACGGGACGGGGACGCGGTCGCCCGCCGCCCCCGCACCCCGCTGCGCCCTCCGGCCGGACCGCGCCGCGTCCGCCCACCCGCGCTCGGTCACCGCACCGTGCGGAGCGCCGCCGAGCCCTCCGGCGCCGACCGTACCGCGGTGCGCGCCCTCTGTGATACTGGCGCCGTGCCGCCGACCCCGCTGCCGGACCCCCAGGACGCCCCGCACCCGATCACCGCCGACGCGCCCGAAGCCATCGCGCGCCCCCTGCTCACCCAGTCCTGGCTGGACCTGACGTTCGTCCACTGGGCGGCCGACCCGGCCGACGTGGCCCCCCTGCTGCCGCCGGGCACCGTGCCCGACACGCTGGACGGTGTCACGTACGTGGGGCTCGTCGCGTTCCGGATGCACCGCGTGGGGTGGCTGCGCCTCCCGGGCGTGCCCTACCTCGGCACCTTCCCCGAGACCAACGTCCGGCTCTACTCGGTGGACGCGCACGGGCGGCGCGGTGTCGTCTTCCTGTCCCTGGACGCGTCCCGGCTGATCCCCGTCGCGGTCGGCCGCATCGGCTTCCGGATGCCGTACCTCTGGTCCCGGATGGGCATCCGGCACGACGGTGACACCGTGACGTACACCAGCTCCCGGCGCTGGCCGGGCCCGCGCGGCGCCGGGAGCCGCATCACCGTGCGCAGGGGTGAGCGGATCGAGGAGCCGACCGAGCTGGAGCACTTCCTCACCGCCCGCTGGGGCATGCACGGCGCCTTCTTCGGGCGGTCCGTGTACCTGCCCAACGCCCACCCGCGGTGGCCCCTGTACCGGGCCGAGCTGGCCGTGTGCGAGGAGAACCTGGTGACGGCGGCGGGGCTGCCGAGGCCGGCCGGGGAGCCGGTGAGCGTGCTGTACTCGCCGGGCGTTCCCGCCCGCTTCGGCCTCCCGGCCCGTCCGGGCGGCCTGCGCACCCCCTGAACGGGCCGGAGAAAGAGGGGAGGCCGGGGAGAGCCCCGTTCCGTGGGCTCTCCCCGGCCTCCCCCACCGGCTCCGCGTCAGATGACGCCTTGCGCCAGCATCGCGTCCGCCACCCGCTCGAACCCGGCGATGTTCGCGCCGGTCACGTAGTCGCCGGGGGCGCCGTAGCGCTCGGCGGTCTCGGCGCAGGTGGTGTGGATGTCGGTCATGATGCGGGCCAGCTCGTTCTCGACCTGGTCGGCCTTCCATGAGGTGCGTGACGCGTTCTGCGTCATTTCCAGGGCGCTGACCGCGACCCCGCCGGCGTTCGCCGCCTTGCCGGGGCCGAAGGCGACACCGGCCTGTCGAAAGAGCTGCACGGCCTCCGGCGTCGTGGGCATGTTCGCGCCCTCGGAGACCGCCTTCACGCCGTTGCGGACGAGGACGGCGGCGTCGACGGCGTTCAGCTCGTTCTGGGTCGCCGACGGCAGGGCGACGTCGGCCGGGACCTCCCAGACCCGGCCCCCGGGCACGAACCGGGCGGAGGAGCCCCGGCGCTCCGCGTAGTCGCTCACCCGGCCGCGCTCGACCTCCTTGACCTGGCGCAACAGCTCCACGTCGATGCCCTTCTCGTCGACGACGTAGCCGCTGGAGTCGGAGCAGGTGACCGGATTGGCGCCGAGGGCCGCCAGCTTCCGGATGGTGTAGATCGCGACGTTCCCGGAGCCGGAGACGACCGCCGTCCGCCCTTCGAGGTCCTCGCCGCGCTCGCGCAGCATCGCCTCCGCGAACAGCACGTTGCCGTACCCGGTCGCCTCCGGACGGATCAGCGAGCCGCCCCAGCCGGCGCCCTTGCCGGTGAGGACGCCGCCCTCCCAGCGGTTGGTGATCCGCCGGTACTGGCCGAACAGGTAGCCGACCTCCCGGGCGCCGACACCGATGTCCCCCGCGGGGACGTCGGTGTGCTCGCCGATGTGCCGGTGCAGCTCGGTCATGAACGACTGGCAGAAGCGCATGACCTCCGCGTCGCTGCGGCCCCGCGGATCGAAGTCGCTGCCGCCCTTGCCGCCGCCGATGCCGAGGCCGGTCAGCGCGTTCTTGAAGACCTGCTCGAAGCCGAGGAACTTGATGATCCCGAGGTTCACCGAAGGGTGGAAGCGCAGGCCGCCCTTGTAGGGGCCCAGCGCGCTGTTGAACTCGACGCGGAAACCGCGGTTGACGTGGACCCGGCCCCGGTCGTCCTGCCACGGCACCCGGAAGATGATCTGCCGCTCCGGCTCGCACAGCCGCTCGACGAGCCCCGGCTCGGCGTACTCGGGCCGCGCCGCGAGCACCGGCGCGAGGGTCTCCAGCACCTCACGTGCGGCCTGGTGGAACTCGGGCTCCGCGGGATTGCGGCGCTCCACCTCGGCGCGCAGCAGATCGAGCGTGGTCCTGGGGTCGTGTCGAGTGGCCACGGGTTCCCTTTCTGACATGGCTGGTGCCGGTACATACGCGGGACCGGCGGTGTGCGCTCGGCGCCGTCGCCGCGCACAGGACGGCGACCGCCCCGGAGCCTGCCGTCCGAGCACGGCCGACCGCAAGTGTCACCCCTGTGCAAACGCCGCGACAGGGCCCCGTCACGGTCTTCCGCACGCCGGGACCGGGCCCGGCGGTCCCGGGCGGGCGCGTTGCCCGAGGGGCGTATCCTCCCGCCCCGCACCGACACCGCCCGCGCGCCGCGCCGGACCTGCCGGCCGTGCTGTGCCCGGGCAGGCCGACGACGGAGGGGGCACGTCCGGCGGACGGCCGCGCGTCCGGGTGCCGCGGGCGCCCGGAACACCACCGGTGTCACAACAGGGCACGGCCCGTCTCACGAAACGGAACGGGAAGCAACGGGAAGCAACGGGAAGCAACGGGAAGCAACGGGAAGATCATCATGCCCCGGCCCGGACCACCCGGTGCCGCACACGATCCGCACCGACGGAACGGCCCTCTGAGCCGTCCACGCCGGACGGACTCGAACCATCCGCGGGCGTCCGGACGCTCCCCGCTGCGGGGTTCGAAGGGAACCGGCACTCGCCTTGCGGCCGCGCCGGCTTGAACCTGGGTTCAGCCGCCCGTCCCCGGGGACGGCGAGGACAGCGGCGTGCCGGCCGACCAGAAGTCGGAATGCACGTACGGCAGACCCTTGCCTGCCGGGGAATCAGGGTCGACGGGCTCGCGCGAGGGCTCGGTGACCTGGGACTCCGTGACGCAGGGGGAGGTGGCGCTGAGCGAGGCCTGCCCCTTGTAGCCGATCTCCAGACCGACCCGGAACCCTTCCGGGGTGGTGGCGAAGATCGCGGGCATCTCCTTGTTCTCACGCACGGAGGTGATCTCGTACCCCTCCTTCTTCCACCGGCGTTCGATCACCCCCAGGAAGCTGCCGCGCCGCTCCTCCGAGATGATCGTCATGACGTACCGCCTCCGCGTGACGGTCCCGGCCCCCGTCCCGTCGTTCTTGAAGTCGGTGCAGACCGAGTCGCTGGACGGCCCTCGGACCGCCCTGACTCCCGGCTTGATCCCGGCGAGGGTGCCGTCGAGGATCTGTTCGGCACGGTCGGCGGCTTCCTGCATGTTCACGTTCTTCTCCGGTTCGCTCTCGGTCCCGGCGCCGTCGCCGCCGACCAGGCCGCAGCCGGACAGGGCGAACGCGGCCGACGCGATCGCCGCGACGGCGAGCGGGGCGTGGTGCTTCATCAGGGCTTCTCCGAGGTGACGAGTTCAGGGTGACCCGCGACGACGGCCACGTCGGCGGCGGACTCGGGGGCGACCTTAGCTCCGCCTTAAACGCGCATTAAGCGATCCGATGATCAGCCCACTGCACTCAAGTCCGCCCAGCTCAAAGGCGGTTGAGGGATCAATCGGGCAGTTTGTTGCGCGGTGAACCGTCCGTAGCATCCCCCCACGGCCGACAAGATCGGCCCACCCCCACACCCCACCCCCCACACCCACCCCCCACATCATTCGATCCCCCACGCCCCATCCCCCCACAACATTCGAACCCCCCACACCCCATCCCCCACAACCAATCCCCACAGACAAGGTGTGTTCAGCCATGGCTGCTCATCGCGCACGTCGGTGGACGCTCGGCGGGCTCGTCCCGCTGGTCTGCGCCTCCGTCGCCGCCGCGCTCACCCTGACCACGTTCGGCTCGTCCGACAAGGCCGACGCCGCGCCGACCGACGCCGCCGCCGTGACCTGGTCCGACGAGTTCAACGGTGCCGCCGGCAGCGCGCCGGACCCGGCCAAGTGGACCGTGGAGACCGGCGGCTCCGGCAACGGCAACAACGAGCTGCAGTACTACACGAACAGCAGGGACAACGTCGCCCTCGACGGCAACGGCAACCTCGTCATCACCGCCCGCAAGAACACCGACTCCGGGCTGCAGTGCTGGTACGGCACCTGCCAGTACACCTCCGCGCGCCTCAACACCGCCAAGACCTTCACGCAGGCCTACGGCCACTTCGAGGCCCGTATCAAGGTGCCGCGCGGGCAGGGCATGTGGCCCGCGTTCTGGATGCTCGGGAACGACCTGGGCAGCGTCGGATGGCCCAACAGCGGCGAGATCGACATCATGGAGAACGTCGGCTACGAGCCCGGCGCCGTCCACGGCACCCTGCACGGCCCCGGCTACTCCGGCGGCGGCGGCATCGGCGCGGCGTACACGCTCTCGGGCGGCAGGGCCTTCCCCGACGACTTCCACGTCTTCGCCGTCGACTGGAGCCCCGAGAAGATCACCTGGTCCGTCGACGGGCAGACCTACCAGACCCGCACCCCGGCCGACCTGGGCGGCAAGAAGTGGGTCTACGACCACCCGTTCTTCATGATCCTCAACCTCGCCGTCGGCGGCAGCTGGCCCGGCAGCCCGGATGCGAACACGCAGTTCCCGCAGACGATGACCGTGGACTACGTCCGCGTCTCGACCTCCGGCGGTTCCACCGGCGGCGGGGGCACCTCGAAGACCGGCGCCATCAAGGGCATCGGCGGCATGTGTGTCGACGTCGCCGGCGCCTCGGCGGCCGACAGCACGCCCATCCAGCTCCACAACTGCACCGGCGTCGACGCCCAGAAGTGGACCCTCGGCAGCGACGGCACCGTGCGCGCCCTCGGCAAGTGCCTCGACGTGCGCGGCGGGTCCACCGCCGACGGAGCCGCGGTCCAGCTCTACACCTGCAACGGCACGAAGGCCCAGCAGTGGGTCCACACCGCCGCGCGCGACCTCGTCAACGTCGGCGCGGACAAGTGCCTGGACGCCAAGGGCAACTCGGCGTCCGACGGCACCCCGCTCCAGCTCTGGACGTGCACCGGCGCCGCCAACCAGAAGTGGACGGTCGGCTGAGTCCCTGACCTCACCCGCACCCGCGCCCCCGGTTCCCCGCGAACCGGGGGCGTCTTCGTTGCGTCCGCCGCGCCTCCGCACCTCCGTCCCCGCGCCTCCACGCCTCCGTCCCCGCGCCTCTGCCCCTGCACGTCCGCCCCTCCGTCCCCGTCCCCGTACATCCACCCCACGCCTCCGCACCCGTACTTCCGCGCCCGTACTTCCGCATCCGCGCCCCGTACCTCCGCCCCCGCGCCAACGACTCGCGCGCACACGAAAGGGCCCGCACGACCGAAGTCGTGCGGGCCCTTCAGGAGCTCGCAGTCGGAGCTACCAGGTCAGTCGACCCTCAAGCGAGTGAACTCACTTGGTGATCTTGGTGACCTGGCCGGCGCCCACGGTCCGGCCACCCTCACGGATGGCGAACTTCAGGCCCTCCTCCATGGCGACGGGCTGGATGAGCTCCACCTTCATCTCGGTGTTGTCACCCGGCATGACCATCTCGGTGCCCTCGGGGAGGGTCACGACGCCGGTCACGTCCGTCGTACGGAAGTAGAACTGCGGGCGGTAGTTGTTGAAGAACGGGGTGTGGCGGCCACCCTCGTCCTTCGACAGGATGTAGGCCTGGGCCTCGAACTCCGTGTGCGGGGTGACGGTGCCCGGCTTGATGATGACCTGGCCGCGCTCGACGTCCTCGCGCTTGATGCCGCGGAGCAGCAGACCGACGTTCTCACCGGCCTGACCCTCGTCCAGCAGCTTACGGAACATCTCGATGCCCGTAACCGTGGTCTTGGTCTTCTGCTCCTTGATGCCGATGATCTCGACTTCCTCGTTCACCTTGAGGACACCGCGCTCGATACGGCCGGTGACGACCGTACCGCGACCGGTGATGGTGAAGACGTCCTCGATCGGCATCAGGAACGGCTTGTCGACGTCGCGCTCCGGCTCCGGGATGGCGGTGTCGACGGCGTTCATGAGGTCCAGGACGGACTGCGTCCACTCCTTGTCGCCCTCGAGCGCCTTCAGAGCGGAGACCTTGACGACCGGAACGTCGTCGCCCGGGAACTCGTACTCGGTGAGGAGCTCACGGACCTCGAGCTCGACGAGCTCCAGGATCTCCTCGTCGTCCACCATGTCGGCCTTGTTCAGGGCGACGACGATGTACGGAACGCCGACCTGGCGGGCCAGGAGCACGTGCTCCTTGGTCTGCGGCATCGGGCCGTCGGTGGCGGCGACCACGAGGATGGCGCCGTCCATCTGCGCCGCACCCGTGATCATGTTCTTGATGTAGTCCGCGTGACCCGGGCAGTCGACGTGGGCGTAGTGACGCGCCTCGGTCTGGTACTCGACGTGCGCGATGGAGATGGTGATACCGCGCTGACGCTCCTCGGGCGCCTTGTCGATGTTGTCGAACGGGGTGGCCTCGTTCAGGTCCGGGTACGCGTCGTGCAGCACCTTGGTAATGGCGGCCGTGAGGGTCGTCTTACCGTGGTCGATGTGACCGATGGTGCCGATGTTGACGTGCGGCTTAGTCCGCTCGAACTTCGCCTTCGCCACTGGGGTCCTCCTGTGGAGTGGTTCTGTACGCCTTACTTCATCGGCGCCAGGTGATCTTTGCTGGATGGCCCGGATCCCGGGGGCAAACGCCCTTGGTTACGGGTGTTTGCCCCGCGAGGCTCCGGAGTCAAGCCTACGGCGTGGAGACGGGCTCCGTTACTCGCCCTTGGCCTTCGCGATGATCTCCTCGGCGACGTTCCGCGGAACCTCGGCGTAGGAGTCGAACTGCATCGAGTAGCTTGCGCGACCCGACGTCTTGCTGCGGAGGTCGCCGACGTAGCCGAACATCTCCGACAGGGGCACGAGGCCCTTCACGACACGGGCACCCGCCCGCTCCTCCATGGCCTGGATCTGGCCACGGCGGGAGTTGATGTCGCCGATGACGTCGCCCATGTAGTCCTCGGGCGTGGTGACCTCGACGGCCATCATCGGCTCGAGGAGCACGGGCGAAGCCTTGCGCGCGGCCTCCTTGAAGGCCTGCGAACCGGCGATCTTGAACGCGAGCTCGGAGGAGTCGACCTCGTGGTAGGCGCCGTCGAGCAGCGTCACGCGCACACCGGTCATCTCGTAACCGGCGAGGATGCCGAACTGCATGGCCTCCTGGCAGCCGGCGTCGACCGAGGGGATGTACTCCTTCGGGATACGTCCACCGGTGACCTGGTTGACGAACTCGTAGGAGGCGTCGCCACCCTCGATCGGCTCGACCGAGATGATGACGCGGCCGAACTGGCCCGTACCACCGGTCTGCTTCTTGTGGGTGTACTCGACCTTCTCGACCGACTTGCGGATGGTCTCGCGGTACGCGACCTGCGGCTTGCCGACGTTGGCCTCGACCTTGAACTCACGGCGCATGCGGTCGACCAGCACCTCGAGGTGCAGCTCGCCCATGCCGCCGATGATGGTCTGGCCGGTCTCCTCGTCCGAGTGGACCTGGAAGGACGGGTCCTCCTCGGCCAGGCGCTGGATCGCGACGCCCAGCTTCTCCTGGTCGCCCTTCGACTTGGGCTCGATGGCGACCTGGATGACCGGCGCCGGGAAGTCCATGGACTCCAGGATCACCGGGTTCTTGTCGTCGCACAGCGTCTCACCGGTCGTGGTCTGCTTCAGACCCATGACGGCGATGATGTCGCCGGCGCCCACCGACTCGATCTCCTCACGCTTGTTGGCGTGCATGCGGTAGATCTTGCCGATGCGCTCCTTCTTGCCCTTGACGGAGTTCAGCACGGCGGTGCCGGACTCCAGGCGGCCGGAGTACACGCGGACGAAGGTGAGCTTGCCGAGGTGCGGGTCGCTCATGATCTTGAACGCCAGCGCCGCGAGCGGCTCCTCGTCGGACGGCTTGCGCTTGATGACCGTCTCGGGGTCCTTGACGTCGTGGCCCTCGATGGCCTCGATGTCGACCGGGGACGGCAGGTAGCGCACGACCGCGTCGAGCAGGGGCTGGACGCCCTTGTTCTTGAAGGCGGTGCCGCAGAAGACCGGGGTCACCGTGGTGCCCTGGCCCTTGCCGGAGGCGATGGTGATACGGCGGATCGCCGCGTACAGCTGCTCCTCGGAGGGCTCCTCGCCCTCCAGGTACAGCTCCATCATCTCCTCGTCGTTCTCGGCGACGGCCTCCAGCAGCTTGCCGCGCCACTCCTCGGCGGCCTCGGTGTGCGTGGCCGGGATGTCGACGACGTCGTACATCTCGCCCTTGGTCGCCTCCGCGGACCAGACCAGGGCCTTCATGCGGACCAGGTCCACGACGCCCTTGAAGTCGGCCTCGGCGCCGATCGGGAGCTGCATGACGAGCGGCTGCGCACCCAGGCGGTCGCTGATCATGTCGACGCAGCGGTGGAACTCGGCACCGGTGCGGTCGAGCTTGTTGACGAAGCAGATGCGCGGAACGCCGTAGCGGTCCGCCTGACGCCACACCGTCTCGGACTGCGGCTCGACGCCGGCGACGCCGTCGAACACCGTCACGGCACCGTCGAGCACGCGCAGGGAACGCTCCACCTCGACGGTGAAGTCGACGTGGCCCGGCGTGTCGATGATGTTGATGGTGTGGTCGACGTCGTCCAGCGACCAGTGGCAGGTGGTGGCAGCAGAGGTGATCGTGATGCCACGCTCCTGCTCCTGCTCCATCCAGTCCATGGTGGCAGCGCCGTCGTGGACCTCACCGATCTTGTAGGACACACCGGTGTAGAACAGGATCCGCTCGGTGGTGGTCGTCTTGCCCGCGTCGATGTGGGCCATGATGCCGATGTTCCGCACCCTGGCCAGGTCAAGCGAAGTGGTAGCCATAAGGCTTCAGTCTTCTCTCGGTTCTCGAAGGGGTTCCGACTACCAGCGGTAGTGCGCGAAGGCCTTGTTGGACTCGGCCATCTTGTGCGTGTCCTCGCGCTTCTTCACCGCGGCACCGAGGCCGTTGGAGGCGTCGAGGAGCTCGTTGAGCAGACGCTCGGTCATGGTCTTCTCGCGACGGGCGCGGGAGTAACCGACCAGCCAGCGCAGCGCCAGGGTGTTGGCACGGCCGGGCTTGACCTCGACCGGGACCTGGTAGGTGGCGCCACCGACACGGCGGGACTTGACCTCGAGGGTCGGCTTGATGTTCTCGAGAGCGCGCTTGAGCGTGATGACCGGGTCGTTGCCGGTCTTCTCGCGCAGGCCCTCCATGGCGCCGTAGACGATGCGCTCGGCGGTGGAGCGCTTGCCGTTCAGCAGCACCTTGTTGATCAGGGAGGTCACCAGAGGAGAGCCGTAGACCGGGTCGATGATGACCGGACGCTTCGGGGCGGGGCCCTTACGAGGCATTCTTACTTCTCCTTCTTGGCGCCGTAACGGCTGCGAGCCTGCTTGCGGTTCTTGACACCCTGGGTGTCGAGCGAACCGCGGATGATCTTGTAGCGAACACCCGGCAGGTCCTTCACACGGCCGCCGCGCACGAGCACGATGGAGTGCTCCTGCAGGTTGTGTCCCTCACCCGGAATGTAGGCCGTGACCTCGATACCGCTGGTCAGACGCACACGCGCGACCTTACGGAGGGCCGAGTTCGGCTTCTTCGGGGTGGTCGTGAACACACGCGTGCAGACGCCGCGGCGCTGAGGGGAACCCTCGAGTGCGGGCGTCTTGTTCTTCTCGACCTTGTCCTGCCGGCCCTTGCGGACCAGCTGCTGGATCGTAGGCACTACTTCTCCGGTTTCTGTGTGCCGATGGGTACAGCTAACCTGGAACGTCGCCGACCCACGCGGTCGGGTGTGTCGAATCCCGCGGATTCCTGCCGAGCGGCAGAAAGAGGCGCAGATTACGGTGGCCGTTCACAGCTCCCTATGCGGTTGAAGGCACGCAGGAGAGCCAAGGCACACCCCAGGCACAAGGTCTGAGCGTACCTATCGCATTCGCTGCGGTCAAAACAAATGGGCCCGGCCCGCATCGCCGTACGGCCCCTGTCAAGACCACGCGCAACGAATGATCTTCGCGTCCACGAGCGGCGCAGGTCAGGACACCCCTCCACGAACTTCGCCCACGATCTTCACATGGTAGGCGTACGGCCGCCGCCGGGACGCCACGCCCCCGTGTCCGGAGGCGCCGCACGGGCGGTCGTGCCCTCCTGCCGACGGCCGTCACACGGACGCCACGCTCGCCACGACCAGGACCGTCACGAAGACCGCCCAGCCCGCCACCGACAGCCAGCCCAGGATCAGCCCGGCCAGGGCAAGACCCTCGCCGCCCTCGCCGGTACGGCGTATCTCCGCGCGGGCCGTGTGCCCCAGGATCACCGCGGGGACGCCCGTGAGCCCGGCGGTCATGGTGGTGAGCACACCGCAGATCATGGCACCGACCGCCTTGCCGTTCGTGGGCGGCGCCGGGGCCGGCAGGAACGTCCGGGGGACCTGGGGGAAGGGTACGGGCTGCGCTCCGGGGCCCTGGAAGGGCGCGGGCTGCGCCACGGGACCCTGCGGCAGGTCGGCGACCAGCAGCGCCAGCTCGCCCACCGTACGCGCCTCGTAGACCCGCGCTATCCGCTTGTCGAACTCGGTCTGCTGCAGCCGCCCCTCGCCGAAGCCCGCGCGCAGCACGTCGACGGCGCGCTCCCGGTCGGCGTGCGAGGCCAGCATCGATGAGCTGCTCTGCCCTGGCCAGGGGTGCTGCCCCTGCCACGGTGTCGGATACGACACGAAACACCTCCCCCGCCGGAAGCCGGATGGTGGCTCCATCATCCTCCAACGCACCGGCGGCGGCATCGGTTCCCGCCGGGAGCCGGCGAACGGCCGCCCGCACACGCCGAAGGGCGGCCCTCCGCAGGGGAGAGACCGCCCTTCGACGCGTCAGACGTACGCCTTACTGGTTGTACGGACCGTAGTCGTAGTCCTCCAGCGGCACGGCCTGGCCGGAGCCCGTGCCGAACGGCGAGTAGTCGATGTCGTCGTAGCCGACGGCCGAGTACATCGCGGCCTTGGCCTCCTCGGTCGGCTCGACCCGGATGTTGCGGTAGCGGGACAGACCCGTACCGGCCGGGATGAGCTTACCGATGATGACGTTCTCCTTGAGGCCGATCAGGGAGTCGGACTTGGCGTTGATCGCCGCGTCCGTGAGGACCCTGGTCGTCTCCTGGAAGGACGCCGCCGACAGCCAGGACTCGGTCGCCAGCGAGGCCTTGGTGATACCCATGAGCTGCGGACGACCGGAGGCCGGGTGACCGCCCTCCTGGACCACACGACGGTTCTCCTGCTCGAAGCGGGAGCGCTCGACCAGCTCGCCGGGCAGCAGCTCGGCGTCGCCGGACTCGATGATCGTCACACGGCGCAGCATCTGCCGGATGATGATCTCGATGTGCTTGTCGTGGATCGACACACCCTGCGAGTTGTACACCTTCTGGACCTCGCCGACCAGGTGGACCTGGACGGCGCGCTGGCCCAGGATGCGCAGCACGTCGTGCGGGTTGGTGGCACCCACGGTGAGCTTCTGGCCCACCTCGACGTGCTCGCCCTCGCTGACCAGGAGACGGGCGCGCTTGGAGATCGGGTACGCCGTCTCGTCGCTGCCGTCGTCCGGGGTGATGACGATCTTCTTGGTCTTCTCGGTCTCCTCGATCCGCACGCGGCCGGAGGCCTCGGAGATCGGGGCGACACCCTTCGGGGTACGGGCCTCGAAGAGCTCGACGACACGCGGCAGACCCTGGGTGATGTCGTCACCGGCCACACCACCGGTGTGGAAGGTACGCATCGTCAGCTGGGTACCGGGCTCACCGATGGACTGGGCGGCGATGATGCCGACCGCCTCACCGATGTCGACCAGCTTGCCGGTGGCCAGCGAACGGCCGTAGCACATCGCACAGGTGCCGACGGCGGACTCGCAGGTCAGGACCGAGCGGGTCTTGACCTCCTCGACGCCGCGCTGGACGAGCTCCTCGATGAGGACGTCGCCCAGGTCGGTGCCGGCCGGGGCCAGCACCTGCCCGTCGACCACGATGTCCTCGGCGAGGCAGCGCGCGTACACGGACGTCTCGACGTTCTCCGCCTTGAGCAGGGTGCCCTCGGCGTTGCGCTCGGCGATCCGCAGCCGCAGGCCGCGCTCGGTGCCGCAGTCCTCCTCGCGGATGATGACGTCCTGGGAGACGTCGACCAGACGACGGGTGAGGTAACCCGAGTCGGCGGTACGCAGGGCGGTGTCCGCCAGACCCTTACGGGCACCGTGCGTGGAGATGAAGTACTCCAGCACGGACAGACCCTCACGGAACGACGCCTTGATGGGCCGCGGGATGGTCTCGTTCTTGGCGTTGGACACCAGACCGCGCATACCGGCGATCTGACGCATCTGCATCATGTTCCCTCGGGCGCCCGAGTTCACCATCATGAAGATCGGGTTCGTCTTCGGGAAGTTGTCGTTCATCGCCTCGGCGACCTCGTTGGTCGCCTTGGTCCAGATCGCGATGAGCTCCTGCGTGCGCTCGTCCTTGGTGATCAGACCGCGCTCGTACTGCTTCTGGACCTTCTCGTCCTGCGCCTCGTAGCCGCGGACGATCTCCTTCTTCGCCTCGGGGACGACGACGTCGGAGATGGCGACGGTGACGCCGGAGCGGGTGGCCCAGTAGAAGCCGGCCGCCTTCAGGTTGTCGAGCGTCGCCGCCACGATGACCTTCGGGTAGCGCTCGGCGAGGTCGTTGACGATCTCGGAGAGCTGCTTCTTGCCGACCTCGTAGTCGACGAACGGGTAGTCCTCGGGCAGCAGCTCGTTGAAGAGCGCACGGCCGAGCGTGGTCCGCAGACGGAAGCTGTCACCCTGCTGCCACTCCGGCTCGCCCTCCTCGCGCGCCGGCGGCGTCCAGCCGCGCGGCGGGATGGTGCCCACCGGGAAGCGGACGTCGATCGGCGCCTGGAGCGACAGCTCGCCGGCGTCGAACGCCATGATCGCCTCGGCGACGGAGGCGAAGGAGCGGCCCTCGCCCTTGACGTCGCGGCCCTCGGCGTCGGTGGTGAGGAAGAACAGACCCAGGACCATGTCCTGCGTCGGCATCGTCACCGGACGGCCGTCGGCCGGCTTGAGGATGTTGTTCGAGGACAGCATCAGGATGCGGGCCTCGGCCTGCGCCTCCGCGGACAGCGGCAGGTGCACGGCCATCTGGTCACCGTCGAAGTCCGCATTGAACGCGGTGCACACGAGCGGGTGGATCTGGATGGCCTTGCCCTCGACCAGCTGCGGCTCGAAGGCCTGGATGCCGAGGCGGTGCAGGGTGGGCGCACGGTTCAGCAGGACCGGGTGCTCCGCGATGACCTCTTCGAGCACGTCGTACACGACCGTGCGGCCGCGCTCGACCATCCGCTTGGCGCTCTTGATGTTCTGCGCGTGGTTCAGGTCGACCAGGCGCTTCATCACGAACGGCTTGAACAGCTCCAGCGCCATCGCCTTCGGCAGACCGCACTGGTGCAGCTTCAGCTGCGGACCGACGACGATCACGGAACGCGCCGAGTAGTCGACGCGCTTGCCGAGCAGGTTCTGACGGAAGCGGCCCTGCTTGCCCTTGAGCATGTCGGACAGCGACTTCAGCGGACGGTTGCCCGGGCCGGTCACCGGACGGCCGCGACGACCGTTGTCGAAGAGGGCGTCAACGGCCTCCTGAAGCATGCGCTTCTCGTTGTTGACGATGATCTCGGGCGCGCCGAGGTCGAGCAGCCTCTTCAGGCGGTTGTTGCGGTTGATGACGCGGCGGTACAGGTCGTTCAGGTCGGAGGTCGCGAAGCGGCCACCGTCCAGCTGCACCATCGGACGCAGGTCCGGCGGGATGACCGGCACGCAGTCCAGCACCATGCCCTTGGGGCTGTTGGACGTCTGCAGGAACGCGGAGACGACCTTCAGGCGCTTGAGGGCGCGGGTCTTCTTCTGGCCCTTGCCGGTGCGGATGATCTCGCGGAGCTTCTCGGCCTCCTCCTCGAGGTCGAAGGACTCCAGGCGCTTCTGCAGCGCCGCGGCGCCCATCGAGCCGTCGAAGTAGGTACCGAAGCGGTCGCGCAGCTCGCGGTAGAGCA
Source organism: Streptomyces sp. NPDC052701 (assembly GCF_040678355.1). Classification (NCBI taxonomy): domain Bacteria; kingdom Bacillati; phylum Actinomycetota; class Actinomycetes; order Kitasatosporales; family Streptomycetaceae; genus Streptomyces; species Streptomyces sp. NPDC052701. Next base: position 104,267 of record NZ_JBFATO010000014.1, on the reverse strand, counting down.
GCTCGTCGCCCTCCAGGTCCTGGACCTTGAGGTTCTTGAACCGGTTCCACACCTCGTCGAGCCGGTCGATCTCGCGCTGGGCGCGGTCGCGCAGCTGCTTCATCTCGCGCTCGGCACCCTCGCGCACCTTGCGGCGCACGTCGGCCTTGGCGCCCTCGGCCTCCAGCTCGGCCAGGTCGCTCTCGAGCTTCTTGGCGCGGGCCTCCAGGTCGGCGTCGCGGCGCTGCTCGATCTGCTGGCGCTCGACGGAGACGTGGGCCTCCAGCGAGGGCAGGTCGCGCGTACGGCGCTCCTCGTCCACGTACGTGATCATGTACGCGGCGAAGTAGATGACCTTCTCCAGGTCCTTCGGGGCGAGGTCGAGCAGGTAGCCCAGCCGCGACGGAACGCCCTTGAAGTACCAGATGTGCGTGACGGGGGCGGCCAGTTCGATGTGGCCCATCCGCTCACGGCGCACCTTGGCGCGGGTGACCTCGACGCCGCAGCGCTCGCAGATGATGCCCTTGAAGCGGACGCGCTTGTACTTGCCGCAGTAGCACTCCCAGTCCCGGGTCGGACCGAAGATCTTCTCGCAGAAGAGTCCGTCCTTCTCGGGCTTGAGGGTGCGGTAGTTGATGGTCTCGGGCTTCTTGACCTCGCCGTGGCTCCACTGACGGATGTCGTCAGCGGTGGCCAGGCCGATCCGGAGCTCGTCGAAGAAGTTGACGTCGAGCACTATGCGTCAATCCCTCTCAGGGTCGTGAGTCTTTGGTCTGAAACGGGGGCCTGGGGGTCGGCGGGGCCCTGTGGGTCAGGGCCCCGCCGGACTCCCGTCAGACCTCTTCGACGCTGCTCGGCTCGCGCCGGGACAGGTCGATGCCGAGCTCCTCCGCAGCGCGGAAGACGTCCTCGTCGGTGTCGCGCATCTCGATGGACATACCGTCGCTGGACAGCACCTCCACGTTCAGGCAGAGCGACTGCATCTCCTTGATGAGCACCTTGAAGGACTCGGGGATGCCGGGCTCGGGGATGTTCTCGCCCTTGACGATGGCCTCGTAGACCTTCACGCGGCCGGTGACGTCGTCGGACTTGATGGTCAGCAGCTCCTGGAGCGCGTAGGCGGCGCCGTACGCCTCGAGTGCCCACACCTCCATCTCGCCGAACCGCTGACCGCCGAACTGGGCCTTACCGCCCAGCGGCTGCTGGGTGATCATGGAGTACGGGCCGGTCGAGCGGGCGTGCAGCTTGTCGTCGACCAGGTGGTGCAGCTTCAGGATGTACATGTAGCCGACCGAGATCGGGTCCGGGAACGGCTCACCCGAACGCCCGTCGAACAGCCGCGCCTTGCCGGTCGGGAGCACCATGCGCTCGCCGTCGCGGTTGGGCAGGGTGTTCTCCAGCAGACCGGCGAGCTCGTCCTCACGGGCACCGTCGAAGACGGGGGTCGCCACGTTCGTCCGGGGCTCGACGCGGTCGGCGCCGATCTGCTGCAGGCGCTGCGCCCACTCGTCCGCCAGGCCGGAGACGTCCCAGCCCTGGCTGGCGAGCCAGCCGAGGTGGATCTCCAGGACCTGTCCCGGGTTCATCCGGGACGGCACGCCCAGCGGGTTGAGGATGATGTCGACCGGGGTGCCGTCCTCCAGGAACGGCATGTCCTCGATCGGCAGGATCTTGGAGATGACGCCCTTGTTGCCGTGGCGGCCGGCGAGCTTGTCACCGTCGGTGATCTTGCGCTTCTGCGCGACGTAGACGCGCACCAGCTGGTTCACACCGGGGGGAAGCTCGTCGCCCTCCTCGCGGTCGAAGACGCGCACGCCGATGACCTTGCCGGTCTCGCCGTGCGGCACCTTCAGCGAGGTGTCACGGACCTCACGGGCCTTCTCACCGAAGATCGCGCGCAGCAGGCGCTCCTCGGGCGTCAGCTCGGTCTCACCCTTGGGCGTGACCTTGCCGACGAGGATGTCGCCGGCGATGACCTCGGCGCCGATGCGGATGATGCCGCGCTCGTCGAGGTCGGCGAGGACCTCCTCGGAGACGTTCGGGATGTCCCGGGTGATCTCCTCGGGGCCGAGCTTGGTGTCACGGGCGTCGACCTCGTGCTCCTCGATGTGGATCGAGGAGAGGACGTCGTCCTGCACGAGGCGCTGCGACAGGATGATCGCGTCCTCGTAGTTGTGACCCTCCCACGGCATGAACGCGACCAGCAGGTTCTTGCCGAGCGCCATCTCGCCGTTCTGGGTGGCCGGGCCGTCGGCGAGGACCTGGCCCTCGACGACGCGGTCGCCCTCGTTGACGATGACCTTCTGGTTGACCGAGGTGCCCTGGTTGGAGCGGGCGAACTTGGCCAGGCGGTACGTGATGTACGTGCCGTCGTCGTTGGCGGTGGTGATGTAGTCCGCGGAGACCTCCTGGACCACGCCCGCCTTCTCGGCCTTGACCACGTCGCCGGCGTCGACGGCGGAGCGGTACTCCATGCCGGTGCCGACGAGCGGGGACTCCGCCTGGATCAGCGGAACGGCCTGGCGCATCATGTTCGCGCCCATGAGGGCGCGGTTGGCGTCGTCGTGCTCCAGGAAGGGGATCATGGCGGTCGCGACCGACACCATCTGGCGCGGCGAGACGTCCATGTAGTCCACGTCCTCGGGGCCGACGTAGTCGACCTCGCCGCCCTTGCGGCGGACCAGCACGCGGGCCTCGGCGAAGCGGAGCTCGTCCGTCAGCGGCGCGTTGGCCTGCGCGATGACGAAGCGGTCCTCCTCGTCGGCGGTCAGGTAGTCGACGGTGTCGGTGACCTGGCCGTCGATGACCTTGCGGTACGGGGTCTCGACGAAACCGAACGCGTTGACGCGGCCGTAGGTGGCGAGCGAGCCGATCAGACCGATGTTCGGGCCTTCGGGCGTCTCGATCGGGCACATGCGGCCGTAGTGCGAGGGGTGCACGTCACGGACCTCGAAGCCGGCCCGCTCACGGGACAGACCACCCGGGCCGAGCGCGGACAGACGACGCTTGTGCGTCAGCCCGGACAGCGGGTTGTTCTGGTCCATGAACTGGGACAGCTGGCTGGTGCCGAAGAACTCCTTGATGGAGGCGACGACCGGCCGGATGTTGATCAGGGTCTGCGGCGTGATCGCCTCGACGTCCTGGGTCGTCATCCGCTCGCGGACGACGCGCTCCATGCGGGCCAGACCCGTGCGGACCTGGTTCTGGATGAGCTCGCCGACGCTGCGCAGGCGGCGGTTGCCGAAGTGGTCGATGTCGTCGGTCTCGACGACCACGGACTGGCCGTTGTCACCGACCGTCTCGGTCTCGCCGGCGTGCAGCTTCACCAGGTACTTGATCGTCGCGATGATGTCCTCGACGGTCAGGATCCCGGCGTCCAGCGGGGTGTCCGTGCCCAGCTTCTTGTTGACCTTGTAGCGGCCGACCTTGGCCAGGTCGTAGCGCTTGGGGTTGAAGTAGAGGTTCTCCAGCAGCGTCTGCGCGGCCTCGCGCGTGGGGGGCTCGCCCGGGCGCAGCTTGCGGTAGATGTCGAGCAGCGCGTCGTCCTGGCCCTGGGTGTGGTCCTTCTCCAGGGTGGCGCGCATGGACTCGTACTCGCCGAACTCCTCGAGGATCTGCTCGGTGGTCCAGCCGAGCGCCTTGAGCAGGACGGTGACGGACTGCTTGCGCTTGCGGTCGATGCGGACGCCGACCATGTCGCGCTTGTCGATCTCCATCTCCAGCCAGGCACCCCGGGACGGGATGATCTTGGCGGAGAAGATGTCCTTGTCGGACGTCTTGTCGATGGAGGAGTCGAAGTAGACGCCGGGCGAACGCACCAGCTGCGACACGACGACACGCTCGGTGCCGTTGATGACGAAGGTGCCCTTGTTGGTCATGAGCGGGAAGTCGCCCATGAAGACCGTCTGGGACTTGATCTCGCCGGTCTCGTTGTTGGTGAACTCGGCCGTCACGAAGAGGGGCGCGGCGTACGTGAAGTCGCGCTCCTTGCACTCGTCGATCGAGTTCTTCGGCGGCTCGAAGCGGTGGTCGCGGAAGGTCAGCGACATCGACCCGGAGAAGTCCTCGATCGGGGAGATCTCCTCGAAGATCTCCTCGAGGCCGGACTTGGTGGGGACGTCCTGACCGTTCTCCAGGGCCTCCTCGACGCGAGCCTTCCATGCGTCGTTGCCGAGCAGCCAGTCGAAGCTCTCGGTCTGGAGCGCGAGAAGGTTCGGAACCTCGAGGGGCTCCTTGATCTTTGCAAAGGAGATGCGCAGCGGGGCGGTGCTGGCAGCGTTGTTCGTATTCGCGGTCGAGGCGTTGCGCGAGGCGGCCAAGAGGGGGTCCTTCCGAGGGCTCGGACTCACTACGCGCGTACCGGTCCCCCGCCGTGCACAGAGACAGATATCCCAGGTCGGAGATGATCTGTTCGTCGGTACTTGGGCGAGGGCAGACCCCTGGTGACGGGCAGGGGGCAGCTAACAGGCAGCGCAAAGGGTCAGTGTAGCCACTTGGCACACTGATGTCCAGTGCGGGTTTTCGTAACCCCTGTTGACCCTCGTTGTCCTCAACGCCCTCGGCATGCTTGCCCTCAACGCACGTTGATACTGCCCTCTTCGTCGTCGATCCATGCCTCGGATTCGGATCCTTGTGACGACGCGTCCTGAGAATTGCGCGCTGCGTGCGGTTCGTCAAGGCCCCCTTGCCCGAACCGGGACGGGCGGAGACACGACGAAGATCACCATACCCCCCGCGACGGCGGGTGCAAGGCAACCGTGGCCGGCCTCCGGGAACGCTGAAGAGCGACCACCCGGATGGATGATCGCTCTTCGGCGCTTGAGCGTTACAAGGCCTTGACGGACCTTGTGCGGCAGGTCTCTGGGACCCGGAAGGTCTTACTTGACCTCGACGGAGGCGCCGGCGCCCTTGAGGGCCTCGGCGGCCTTGTCGGCCTGCTCCTTGTTGACCTTCTCGAGGACCGGCTTCGGGGTGCCGTCGACCAGGTCCTTGGCCTCCTTCAGGCCGAGGGAGGTCAGCTCGCGCACGACCTTGATGACCTGGATCTTCTTGTCGCCGGCGCCGGTGAGGATGACGTCGAACTCGTCCTTCTCCTCCTCGGCCTCGGCGGCGGCGCCACCGGCGGCACCACCGGCGACGACGACCGGGGCGGCCGCGGCGGCGGTGACGTCGAACTTCTCCTCGAAGGCCTTCACGAACTCGGAGAGCTCGATGAGGGTCATCTCCTCGAACTGGGCCAGCAGCTCGTCCTGGGTGAGCTTCGCCATGATGGCGGTCCTTCCACTAAATCGGCAGGTGCCGGATGTACTGGGTGAGGCGGGCGTACGTCGGGCCCGCTAAGACCCTTGCCTCAGGTCGGCGAGGGCCGGAAAGCGAGCCGAATTACTCGGCACCGCCCTGCTCGTCCTGCTTGGCACGGAGCGCGTCCACGGTGCGGACGAGCTTCGACGGCAGCGCCTGGAAGACGGAGGCAGCCTGGGACTGCTTCGCCTTGAAGGCACCGGCCAGCTTGGAGAGCAGAACCTCGCGGGACTCGAGGTCCGCAAGCTTCTTGATCTCGTCGGCGGACAGCGCCTTGCCGTCAAGGACACCGCCCTTGATGACGAGATTCGGGTTGTCCTTGGCGAAGTCACGAAGACCCTTCGCCGACTCCACCGGGTCACCGGTGACGAAGGCGACCGCCGTCGGACCGTTGAACAGGTCGTCCAGCGTCGTGATCCCGGCCTCGTTGGCCGCAATCTTGGTCAGCGTGTTCTTCACCACGGCGTACTGGGCGTTCTCACCGAGCGAACGGCGCAGCTGCTTGAGCTGGGCCACGGTGAGACCGCGGTACTCGGTCAGCACGGCAGCGCTGGAGTTGCGGAACTGGTCCGTCAACTCGGCCACTGCGGCAGCCTTGTCGGGCCTCGCCATAGAGCCTCGGCCTCCTTCCGGGTGATTCGGACCGCGCGGACCCGAAGGAGGACTGGGGAAAACGAAACGCCCCGGCGCAGGCGCACGGGGCGTAGCTCGACCGGTCATTCGCACACACACGGCAGCGAACTCCGGGAGCTCTTCCACTGTCACCTGCGCGGGTCGTCCGCAGTTCAGCGGATCCTTCGGCCACCGAGCCCTCATGCGAGCGCACGGCAACGACCAGCGGTCTTTGGCTTCTGTGGAAGCGTACGTGAACGGGTCGCCGTCAAGCAAATCCGCTCCTCACGGCGCTCAGGCGCCGGCGCCCGCCTCCTCCATCATCCCGGCGAAGTCGACGACCTCCTCGGCGGGCGGCGCCGTGACGGTCACCGGCTTGTTGACGTCGAAGAAGGTGATGGTCATGTCGAGCGGGCCCTTGTCGGCGTCACCGCGCATGCGGAACCTCTTGGTGTGGTCCTCGCCGTCCACCCACATGTCCACGGTGAGCTCGTCGACGCCCATCTTCTCGTACTGCTCGATGGTCTTCTCGCGCCGCTCGCGGGTGGCCTTCTCCTCGTCCTCGAGGGAGGCGCGGAAGTCGTCGAGGGTGACGGTGCCCGAGTAGTGGGTGGTCTCGACGCCGTCGACCCGCTCGGTGCCGGCCTTCTTCACGTCCTTGGCGCCGGTGAGGAGGGCGGACTCCGCCGCCGGGTTCTTGTCGGCCTGGCCGGCGGTCCCGAGCTCGTTCAGCTCCTTGCCGGCGCCGAGCGCGGACAGGTCGAGCTTGAGCCAGCTCTTGCCGTCCATCTCCTTGGCGGCCTCGGCTCCCCCGCCGATGTACATCGCCTTGTCGACGAGCCGGATCTGCGCGGTGCCGTCCGCGCCCCGGTCGAGCGCCGTCATCTTCATGCTCATGGCGAGGGAGGGCTTGATGCTCATCTCGGCCTCGGCCTCGATCCGGCCCTCCTCCGGAACCCTGCCGGTCATGGTGTACCGGAAGGAGGAGATGTCCTCGGTCTTCTCCGCCGCCTTCGCGACGGCCGCCGCGGGCGTCATCCCGGACGACTGCTCGGTGCCGCAGCCGACGGCACCGCCGGCGAGCAGCAGCGCGGCGAGCGCGGCGGCCGATATGGACGGCACGGACGGCACGGACGGCACGGACGACTTCATCGATTCCCCCCAAGGAAATGCACGGCTGCTGCACAGCAGGCTCGCGAGCCTATCCCAGGGAGCCGCGCGGGGCCCGTGGTTTCCGCCGGTGGGGGCCGCTCCGGGTCGTCCCACGCGGACCGGGCCGCCGTCGGCCGGCAAAGGGAACGGGCCCGGCACCGTGAAGGTGCCGGGCCCGTGACCGGTTGCGTGAGCCGCCGGGGCTCAGACCGCGGCCGGGTCCTCCTCGACGAGGAGGTTGCGGGTGCGGTTCGGGTCGACCGGGATGCCGGGGCCCATCGTGGTGGTGATGGCGGCCTTCTTGATGTAGCGACCCTTGGCGGCGGACGGCTTCAGACGGAGGATCTCCTCGATCGCCGCGCCGTAGTTCTCCACCAGCTTGGTGTCGTCGAACGACGTCTTGCCGATGATGAAGTGCAGGTTGGAGTGCTTGTCGACGCGGAACTCGATCTTGCCGCCCTTGATGTCGGTGACGGCCTTGGCCACGTCGGGGGTGACGGTGCCGGTCTTCGGGTTCGGCATCAGACCACGCGGGCCGAGGACGCGGCCGAGGCGGCCGACCTTGCCCATGAGGTCCGGGGTGGCGACGACGGCGTCGAAGTCCAGACGGCCCTTCGACACCTCGTCGATCAGCTCGTCGGCGCCGACGATGTCGGCGCCCGCGGCACGCGCGGCCTCGGCACGGTCGCCGGTCGCGAAGACCAGGACCCGGGCGGTCTTACCGGTGCCGTGCGGGAGGTTCACGGTGCCACGGACCATCTGGTCGGCCTTGCGCGGGTCGACGCCCAGACGCAGGGCGACCTCGACGGTGCCGTCGAACTTGGTCGTGGAGGTCTCCTTGGCGAGACGGACGGCCTCGAGGGGAGCGTAGAGCTTCTCCCGGTCGATCTTGGCGTCCGCAGCGCGGAGAGACTTGCTGCGCTTGCTCACTTAAAGCTCCTGGGGGTTCTTAGGAGTCGTGGTCCGGGCCGAGCAGGCCCTGCCACACTTCTGCTGGTACGGGGGTTGAGGTCAGCCCTCGACCGTGACGCCCATGGAACGGGCGGTGCCGGCGATGATCTTCTCGGCGGCGTCCAGGTCGTTGGCGTTGAGGTCGGGCATCTTCGTCTGGGCGATCTCGCGGACCTGGTCGCGGGTGATCTTCGCGACCTTGGTCTTGTGCGGCTCGCCGGAGCCCTTCTCCACGCCCGCGGCCTTGAGGATCATCTTGGCGGCCGGCGGGGTCTTGGTGATGAAGGTGAAGGAACGGTCCTCGTAGACCGTGATCTCCACCGGGATGACCCAACCGCGCTGCGACTCGGTCGCGGCGTTGTAGGCCTTGCAGAACTCCATGATGTTGACGCCGTGCTGGCCCAGCGCGGGGCCGACCGGCGGGGCCGGGTTGGCGGCACCGGCCTGGATCTGGAGCTTGATGAGCCCCGTGACCTTCTTCTTCTTGGGAGGCATGTGCTCTCTCCGGGTCCTAGTGAGAGTTTTCCACCGTCCGATCCGGATCATCCGGATGGAGGCATACCGCACAACGATAACGGGTATCCATGCGCGGCCAAAAACCGAGCAGGTCAGACAGGCCGTGAAGCCCGTCTGACCTGTTCGGAAGCCGTACGTCCAGAAGCGGCCGGCTGCGGCTAGTTCTTCTGGATCTGGTCGAAGGAGAGCTCGACCGGCGTCTCGCGGCCGAAGATCTCCACCAGGCCCTTGACCTTCTTCGAGTCCGGGTTGATCTCGTTGATGGTCGCCTGGAGGGTGGCGAACGGGCCGTCGGTGACGGTGACCGAGTCGCCGACCTCGAAGTCCAGCACCTGGACCTCGACCTTGCGCTGCGGAGCCGGCTTGCCCTCGGCCTCGGCGGCCTCGCGGGCGGCCTTCTCCTCGGCCTCCGGGGCGAGCATCTTGACGATCTCGTCCAGGGTCAGCGGGTACGGGTCGTAGGCGTTGCCCACGAAGCCGGTGACGCCGGGGGTGTTGCGGACCACGCCCCAGGACTCGTTCGTCAGGTCCATGCGGACCAGGACGTAGCCCGGCAGCTTGTTCTGCTTGACCGTCTTGCGCTCGCCGTTCTTGATCTGGACGATCTCTTCCTCGGGCACCTCGGCCTGGTAGATGAAGTCCTCGACGTTCAGCGAGACGGCGCGCTGCTCCAGGTTGGCCTTCACGCGCTTCTCGTAGCCGGCGTAGGTGTGGATGACGTACCACTCGCCGGGCAGGCCGCGCAGTTCACGGCGGAGCTTCTCGACCGGGTCGATCTCGGGCTCGGGCTCGACCTCGGCCTCCGCCTCCTCGGCGTCCTCGTCCTCGGCGACGCCCTCGTCCTCGTCCTCGGCGGCATCGGCGTCGGCAGCCTCGACCTCGTCGAAGGTCTCGGTGTCCTCGCTGTCCACGCCCGCGACGGTGTCGAGCTCGTCCTCGACGGACTCGGCCCCTTCGCCGCGAGGCTCGACGGCGTCGTTCACGTTCGGGTCAGACACGGTGGCTGCTTCTTCCTGGATACATAGGGGTGGAACATGCGAAAAGGAGCGCCGGGTACCTCGGCGCTCTTCGCTCGCGGCTCAGCCGAACACGTACTTGGCGGCGTGGCCGAGCCCATAGTCGATCACGGTCACCAGAGCGATCATGATGACGACGAAGATGATCACCACGGTGGTGTAGGTGGTCAGCTGCGATCGCGTCGGCCAGACGACCTTGCGGAGCTCCGCGATGATCTGACGGTAGAAGAGCGCGAGGCGCTTCAGCGGGCCCTTCTTGGCACGCTTGCCGCCCTTGCGGTTCTTCTTCCTGGACTCCGGCGCCTCGTCCTGGGCATCAGGCATGTCGATGGAGCCCACGGCGTCCGTCACTCGTCCTCACCTGATTCCGGGTCGTGGCCGTGCCGCGCCCGGTCTGAGCCGCACGGCGGTGCAATGCTGTACGTACATGCGCACACATCCTGGCGAAGGTGTGTGTAGCAGGGCCGGAGGGACTTGAACCCCCAACCGCTGGTTTTGGAGACCAGTGCTCTACCAATTGAGCTACGACCCTTTGTGTGTCCCCAACGTACCGCATCCGCCCGGATGCTGGGTGTGCACCGTGCGGGCGCGGCTGTTGAAGGCCAACGACGTGAGAGTGTACGTGGTCCTGGCCCGGTCGTCGAACAGAAAGCGCCCGACGGTGGCGCCGGGGGCCGTGAAACGGCGGCGGCCCGGCCGGGGAACGGCTGGAGATCGCCCTGGCCGCGGGGCTGGTCCGCACTGGTGTCCACGGGTTTGCCCGGGGCCGTTCAGTCTGTGAAACCCGTGTGCCGCGCGCGTTTCCGGTCTGGGACGATGGGCCCCATGAGCGCTGCAACCCCTCCCACCGAGCGCCGGGTCTCCGCCCGAGTCGGCGCGATCTCCGAGTCCGCCACCCTCGCCGTGGACGCCAAGGCCAAGGCCCTCAAGGCCGCCGGGCGTCCGGTGATCGGCTTCGGCGCCGGTGAACCCGACTTCCCGACCCCGGACTACATCGTCGAGGCCGCGGTCGAGGCCTGCAAGAACCCCAAGTACCACCGCTACACCCCGGCCGGCGGCCTGCCGGAGCTGAAGTCCGCGATCGCCGCGAAGACGCTGCGCGACTCGGGCTACGAGGTCGACGCGTCGCAGGTCCTGGTCACCAACGGCGGCAAGCAGGCCATCTACGAGGCCTTCGCCGCGATCCTGGACCCGGGCGACGAGGTCATCGTCCCGGCGCCGTACTGGACGACGTACCCCGAGTCGATCCGGCTGGCGGGCGGTGTGCCGGTGGAGGTGGTCGCCGACGAGACGACCGGCTACCGGGTGACCGTGGAGCAGCTGGAGGCGGCCCGTACGGAGAAGACGAAGGTCGTGCTGTTCGTCTCGCCGTCCAACCCGACCGGCGCGGTCTACAGCGAGGCCGAGACCGGGGCGATCGGCCGCTGGGCCGTGGAGCACGGGCTGTGGGTGCTGACCGACGAGATCTACGAGCACCTGGTCTACGGCGACGCGGCGGCCGTGTCGCTGCCCGCGCTGCTGCCCGAGCTGCGCGACAGGTGCATCGTGGTCAACGGGGTCGCCAAGACGTACGCGATGACCGGCTGGCGGGTCGGGTGGATCATCGGCCCGAAGGACGTGGTGAAGGCCGCGACGAACCTCCAGTCGCACGCCACGTCCAACGTCTCCAACGTGGCCCAGGTCGCCGCGCTCGCCGCCGTCTCCGGCGGCCTGGAGGCCGTCGCCGAGATGCGCGAGGCCTTCGACCGCCGCCGCAGGACCATCGTGCGGATGCTCAACGAGATCGAGGGCGTGCTCTGCCCGGAGCCCGAGGGCGCGTTCTACGCCTACCCGTCGGTGAAGGCCCTGCTCGGCAAGGAGATCCGCGGCAGGCGCCCGCAGGACACCGTCGAGCTGGCCGCGCTGATCCTGGAGGAGGCCGAGGTCGCGGTCGTCCCCGGTGAGGCCTTCGGCACGCCGGGCTATCTGCGGCTGTCGTACGCGCTGGGCGACGAGGACCTCGTCGAGGGCGTGAGCCGGCTCCAGAAGCTGCTGGCGGAGGCCAGGGACTGACGCCGTTCCCGAGCGCGGGCCGTCCTCCCCCGGGGGGCGGCCCGCTTCTCGTGTGCGCGTGCGGCGGGACCACGTTCGGGGAAAGCGCTACCGCGGCGGCCGGGGCGTACGGCAGGATCACGGAATGGAGCGTGTACGTGATCTCTCTGAGCTGCCGAAAGCCCATCTGCACCTGCACTTCACCGGGTCGATGCGGCCCGCCACCCTGCTGGAGCTGGCCGACAAGTACGGCGTGCGGCTGCCCGACGCGCTGACCGAGGCGCTGACCGGCGGGGAGCCGCCCAGGCTGCGGGCGACGGACGAGCGGGGCTGGTTCCGCTTCCAGCGGCTGTACGACGCGGCGCGCTCGTGCCTGAGGGAGCCCGAGGACATCCGGCGGCTGGTGCGGGAGGCCGCGGAGGAGGACCTGAAGGACGGCTCCGGCTGGCTGGAGATCCAGGTCGATCCGACCTCGTACGCGCCCCGGCTGGGCGGGCTGATCCCGGCGCTGGAGATCATCCTGGACGCGGTGGACGCAGCGATGCGGGAGACCGGGCTCGGGATGCGGGTGGTGGTGGCCGCGAACCGGATGAAGCATCCGCTGGACGCGCGCACGCTGGCCCGGCTGGCGGTGCGGTACGCGGACCGGGGCGTGATCGGCTTCGGCCTGTCCAACGACGAGCGGCGGGGCATGGCGCGGGACTTCGACCGGGCGTTCGCGATCGCGCGGGAGGGCGGGCTGCTGTCGGCGCCGCACGGCGGTGAGCTGGCCGGGCCGTTCTCGGTGCGGGACTGCCTGGACGACCTGCGGGCGCACCGGATCGGTCACGGGGTGCGGGCGGCGGAGGACGAGCGGCTGCTGAGGCGGCTCGCCGACCGGCAGGTGACGTGCGAGGTGTGCCCGGCGTCGAACGTGGCCCTCGGGGTGTACGAGAAGCCGGAGGACGTGCCGCTGCGGACGCTGTTCGAGGCGGGCGTGCCGATGGCGCTGGGCGCGGACGACCCGCTGCTGTTCGGTGCGCGGCTGGCGGCCCAGTACGAGTTCGCGCGCCGCCACCACGGTTTCACGGACGCGGAGCTGGCGGAGCTGGCCCGGCAGTCGGTCCGGGGCTCGGCGGCGCCGCAGGGCGTGAAGGCGAAGCTGCTGGCGGGGATCGACGACTGGCTCACCGCCCCGGCCGCCTGAGGCGGGCGCGGGGCGGGCGCGGCCGGAACCGGACGGTGGTCTGCCGGGTTCCGGGCCGCAGCCGCCGGAGCCTCGGCCGCGCGCGGGAACCCCACACAGCGGGGTCCGCGGTCACGCCGGGGTGTCGGCGACGGAGATTCCGCTCAGCAGGGTGCGGGCGAGGCGCCGGGCGAAGTCGTCCACGTCGGGGCGTCCGCCGGGGCTCGCCTCGTAGGCGAAGGCCCGCTGCGCGCACGCGCCCAGCAGGAGGGAGGCCGCCGCGAAGGTGTCCGCGTCGGCGCTGACGCGGCCCGCGGCCTGTTCGGCCCGCAGGTACCCGGCGAGGTCCTCGATCGGCAGGTGCGGGCCCTTGCCCAGCCGGCGCATCGCGTCGTCGTGCCGCTGCCTGAGCTGGGTCTGCGCGTACAGCGAGGCCGCGATCGGGAAGCTCTGCTCGTAGAACAGGGCCGCCCGGCGGGCGATCTCGGTGAGGTTGTCCACCAGCGTTCCCCGCCCGGGCTCGGCGGTCAGGCCGTGCAGCAGCGGTGCCAGCTGCGGCAGCCGTTCGGTCAGGACGCGGATGAACAGCTCCTCCTTGCTCACGAAGTGCTTGTACAGCGCGGCCTCGGAGCACCCGGCGGCCCGGGCGATCTCCTTGGTGGTGGCGCGGGCGAGCCCCACGGTGAGCATCAGGTGGTGCGCGGCGTCCAGGACGCGTTCCCGGGCCGGCTTGAGGGCCGGTGACTGCATGGCTGCTCCAACCGGGCTTGACGGGTGAGTGAATGCTTACTCACTCTAGGGGAGACCAGGGTGAGTGAGTACTCACCCACTGGTGGGAGCAAGGGGGAGTACGTCATGAGGTTCACGGTCTTCGGTGCCACGGGAGGCATCGGGCAGGAGATCGTCCGGCAGGCACTGCAGGCCGGGCACCAGGTCACCGCGGTCGTACGGGATCCCGCGCGGCTGTCCGTCACCGGCCGGGGCCTGGAGGTGGTCCGGGCCGACCTGGCCGACCCGGAGACGGTGCGCCCGGCGGTGGCCGGACGGGACGCGGTGCTCTCCGGGCTCGGCGCCCGCAGCCGCCGGGACGCCGGGGTCGCGGCCCGGCTGACCCGCACGGTGCTGGACGCGATGGAGGCGGAGGGGACACGGCGGCTGCTGGTGGTGAGCGCCGCGCCGGTGGGGCCGGAACCGCGGGAGGACGGGCCCTTCGACCGTGCCGTGCGGGGCATCGTCTCCGCGGTCCTCAAGGACATCTACGCGGATCTGCGGGAGATGGAGGCCGGCATCGCCCGCAGTGCCACGGACTGGACGGTGGTACGGCCGCCGCGGCTGCGGAACAAGCCGGTCAGCGGGGCCTACCGGAGGGTCGTCGGCGGGTTCCCCGCCAAGGGCCGCTTCATCGGGCGCGCCGACGTGGCACACGCCATGCTGGCGATGGTCGGCGACCCGGCCACCGTGAAGCAGGGCGTGGGAGTGGCCTACTGAACCGGGCGTGGCCCGAAGGGCGCGCCCGGGCCCTGACGACAGGGGCTAAAGGCTGACCCCGACCGTCACCGGCTCGTTGACCAGCGTGATGCCGAAGGCGTCGCGGACGCCGGCGACGACCTCGCGGGCCAGGGCGAGCAGGTCCTCCGTGGTCGCCCCGCCCCGGTTGGTGAGCGCGAGCGTGTGCTTGGTGGAGATGCGGGCGGGCCCGTCGCCGTAGCCCTTGGGGAAGCCGGCCCTGTCGATCAGCCAGGCCGCGGAGGTCTTGGTGCGGCCCTCCCCCGCCGGGTAGGCGGGCGGCTCCGCGCCGTCGCCGAGCCGCTCGCGCACGCGCGCGCGGAAGGCGGCGAATTCGGCGTCCGTGAGGATCGGGTTGGTGAAGAAGGACCCGGCCGACCAGGTGTCGTGGTCCTCGGGGTCCAGGACCATGCCCTTCCCGGCGCGCAGTTTCAGGACCGTGTCGCGGGCGTCCGCGAGGGGCACCCGGTCGCCGGGTTCGACGCCGAGGGCGCGGGCGGTCTCGGCGTACCTCAGGGGGCCCGACAGGCCGCCGGCGTCCTCCAGTTCGAAGCGGACGCGCAGGACGACGTACCGCTCGGGGTCGGCCTTGAAGCGGCTGTGGCGGTAGGAGAAGGCGCACTCCTCGTTGGCCAGGGCGACCGTCCGCCGGGTGGTGCGGTCGTAGGCGATCACCTCGGTGATCGTGGAGGAGACCTCCTGGCCGTACGCGCCGACGTTCTGGATGGGGGTGGCGCCCGCCGAGCCGGGGATGCCGGCCAGGCACTCGACGCCGGCCAGGCCCGCCTCGACGGTGCGGGCGACGGCGTCGGTCCACACCTCGCCCGCGGCCAGCTCCAGCCGGGTGCCGTCGAGGGAGAAGCCCTCGGTGGCGATGACGAGCGCGGTGCCCGCGAAGCCCTGGTCGCCGATGACCAGGTTGGAACCGCCGCCGATGACCAGCAGCGGCGTGCCGGTGTCGTCGGCCTCGCGCACGACGGCGATCACCTCGTCGTCGGTGGTCGCGGTGACCAGGCGGGTGGCGGGACCGCCCAGCCGGAAGGTGGTCAGCGGGGCGAGGGGGGCGTCGTGGAGTTCCTGCACGCGCCCAAGACTACGAGACGGCGCCGGCGGGCCGGCACGCGCGCGTCCGGTCCCGCCGCCGGTGGCGGGACCGGACGCGCGCGTGCTCACACCGGGCGGCGCGGCGTCCCGGCCCGGCCGGGCGGGAGCTCGTCGCTCCTCGCCGTCCGGGTGGCGGGCTCCGCGTCCGGCGTCTGCGGGGCGGGGCTCCGCGAGGCCGGTGCGCGAGGGCCGGAGCGGGCGAAGGCGCGCAGCGCCTCGGACGACTCCCGGGCGGACGGGGTCCGGAGGGTCCGCCGCAGGGGTCCGGCCGTCAGCGTGGCCCGGCAGGCGCCGGGGGCCCGGGCCGCCTGCCGCCCCGCGCGCGGTGTCCGCAGGAGGAACCGCGGGGCTCCCACCGGGTGCGGGTCTCGAAGCGGGAGGCGAGGACGTGCGCCTCGGTGTCGCGCGCGGGGGTGTCCGGCGCGGTCCGCAGGAGAGGGGGCACGACTGCTCCTTCGGGTGTGGTGTCAGGGGGTGGCCGTCTCGAGGACGGGAGCGGACGTGTCCGGGGTCGCGGGCCGCGCGGGACGCCGCCCCGGGATCAGCAGGGCCGCGACCGCCGCCAGGCCGACCACCGCGGAACCCGTCACCAGCGCGGGCCGCAGGCCGTCGACGAAGGCCTGGCCGGACTCGTATCCGCCCCGGGCCGCGAAGATCGACGCCATGACGGCGATGCCGAGCGCGCCGCCCACCTCGCGCAGGGCGTTGTTGGCGCCGGAGGCGATGCCCTGCTCCTGGGGGCGGACGCTGGACATGACCAGGTGGGACGCCGGGGCGAAGAACAGGGCCATGCCGACGCCGCTGACGACCAGGGCGGGCAGCTGGGCGGCGTAGGAGGCGTCGGCCGTGGCCACGACGGCCATGTAGCCGAGCCCGGCGGCCTGCAGGAAGAGACCGGCGGCGACGACCGGGCGTCCGCCGACGCGGTCGGAGAGGATGCCGGCGATCGGCGCGACGAGCATCGGCATGCCGGTCCAGGGCAGCATCCGCAGGCCCGCCTCGGTGGGCGAGTAGCCGAGCACGCCCTGCATGTACTGGCTGAGCAGGAAGATCGAGCCGAACATGCCGAGGAACATCAGCAGGCTCGCGGCGTTGATGCCGGCGAAGGCGCGGGAGCGGAACAGCCGCATCGGCAGCATGGGGTGCGCGGCCCGCGCGCTGTACAGGACGAACCCGGCGAGCAGCGCGGAGCCGGCGAACAGGCCGGTCAGGACCGTGACGCCGGTCCATCCGTCGACGGGGCCGCGGACCAGGCCGTAGACGATCCCGAAGAGGCCGCCGCTGGCCAGCAGGGTGCCGGGGACGTCGAGCCGGGCCCCGCTGCCGTACGACTCGGCGAGGCGCAGGCGGGCGAGCGGCAGCAGGGCCAGACCGAGCGGAACGTTCAGCCAGAAGATCCACTGCCAGGAGACGTGCTCGGTGAGACTGCCGCCGACCAGCGGACCGGAGGCCACGGCGAGTCCGTTGACGGCCCCCCAGACGCCGTACGCCATGCCTCGCTTGGCGGCCGGCACGGCGGCCGTCAGCAGGGTCAGCGTCAGCGGCATCATCACCGCCGCTCCGGCGCCCTGGACCGCGCGGGCGGCGATCAGGGAGTCGATGCCGGGTGCCAGGGCCGCGGCGGCGGAGGCGCCGGTGAAGACGGTGAGGCCGGCGAGGAAGAGCCGGCGGCGGCCGAAGCGGTCGCCGAGGGCCGCGCCGGTCATCAGCAGGACGGCGAAGGTGAGCGTGTAGGCGCTCACGGTCCATTCCAGGTCGTGCAGACCCCCGCCCAGGTCCTCGCGGATGGACGGCAGCGCGGTGGTGACGACGAGGTTGTCGAGGGCCGCCATGAAACCGGCGACGCTGGTGAGGGCGAGGGCCCAGACGGCTCCCCCGCGACGTGCGGTCTGCTCCGACATCGTTCCCCCGGAATCCATGATTAGTTATCAATGACTAACTTTCGCGGTCACGAAGAGGCGGACGGGTCCGCCCTTCGTGCGCCTAGTGCTCCAGCCGGCCCTTGCTCCGCGCCGAGGGGTAGAGCCCCTCCCACACCCGGTGCTCGGGCGGGAACCCCATGGCCACCAGGCAGTTGACGAGCATTCCGTACGCCAGGAAGGTCGTCGTCTCGTCGACGTCGGCGCCCAGCGGCAGGTGGACGGTGTCCCACAGCCGCATCCAGCCGGCCCGCACCGTCTCCCCGATCTCGCGGTCGCCCTCCTGTTCGGCGGCCGCCGCGGCGGCGTACATCTGCATCTGCATCAGCAGCCGCTCGGGCTGTTCGGCGATGAGCTCGGTGTAGGCGTTCGCCATGGCGTGCAGGGCCGCTTCGCCCTCCAGCCCTTCCGAGGCCTCCCTGAACGTGCGGACGGTCTCCTCGGCGCAGCGCTCCGCCGCCGCCAGGAAGATCGCCTTCTTGCCCGGGAAGAGCCGGAAGAGGTACGGCTGCGAGACGCCGACCCGCTTGGCGATCGCCTCGGTCGACGTGCCGTGATAGCCCCCGCGGGCGAACTCGGCCGTCGCCGCGCGGATGACGCTCTCCCGCCTGTCTTCTGCACTCATCCTGACCACGGAAGAAAGTTAGTGCTCAATCACTAACCGGGTCAAGGAGCCGACGGACCGCGGGGGGCGTCCGCGGTCGCGGACGCCCCCCGTCCTTCGGACTGCGCGCGGGTGCGCTCAGGCCAGCCGCACGACCGCCCGCGCCATCCCCAGCACCTTCTGTCCGGCGCTGGTCGCCGTCAGGTCCACGCGGACCGTGTTGCCGTCGAGCTTGGCGGCGACCTTGCCGCCGACCTCGATGACGGCGCCCCGGTCGTCGTCGGGGACGACGACGGGCCTGGTGAAGCGGACGCCGTACTCGACGACCGCGCCGGGGTCGCCGGCCCAGTCGGTGACCACGCGGATCGCCTCGGCCATGGTGAACATGCCGTGCGCGATGACGTCCGGCAGCCCGACCTCCCGGGCGAACCTCTCGTTCCAGTGGATCGGGTTGAAGTCCCCGGAGGCACCCGCGTACTGGACGAGGGTGGCGCGGGTCACGGGGAACGTCTGCGCGGGCAGCTCGGTGCCGACCTCGACGTCGGTGTACGCGATCTTCGCCGTCATGGTGGTGCTCACGCCTCCTCGGCCGCGCGGGCCACGAGCTTGGTCCAGGCGGTCACGACGTGCTCACCGGCCTCGTCGTGCACCTCGCCGCGGATGTCCAGGACGTCGTTGCCCGCCAGGGACTTGATCGACTCGATGGTCGAGGTGACCGTGAGCCGGTCGCCGGCGCGCACCGGGCGGTGGTAGGCGAACTTCTGGTCGCCGTGCACCACGCGGCTGTAGTCGAGGCCGAGCTGCGGATCCCGGATGACCTCACCCGCCGCCTTGAAGGTGATCGCGAAGACGAAGGTCGGCGGCGCGATCACGTCGGGGTGGCCGAGCGCCTTGGCGGCCTCCACGTCCGTGTAGGCCGGATGGGCGTCCCCGACCGCCTCGGCGAACTCACGGATCTTCTCCCGCCCCACCTCGTAGGGCTCGGTGGGCGGATAGGTCCGCCCCACGAAGGACTGGTCGAGCGCCATGGCCCGGCACCTCCTGGTGTCTGCTGTGGATGACCTGGGACCGCCGGCCGGCACCCAGAGGTGACCGGCGGACCGAAACGCCGCGAGGCCGCCCCCGGCAATACGGGGACGGCCTCGCGAACGAGCCTGTTTTATCGCGTCTCGCGGTGCGCGGTGTGCGCGTTGCAACGCGGGCAGTGCTTCTTCATCTCAAGACGGTCCGGGTTGTTACGCCGGTTCTTCTTGGTGATGTAGTTCCGCTCCTTGCACTCCACGCAGGCCAGCGTGATCTTCGGGCGGACGTCGGTGGCAGCCACGTGAGTGCTCCTTGACGAACGGGTGGACTGATTTAACGCAAGAAGAGTAGCCGATCGAAGGACCGACCCCGCAATCGGCTACTGAGAGTAGCGGTGACCGGACTTGAACCGGTGACACAGCGATTATGAGCCGCTTGCTCTACCGACTGAGCTACACCGCTTTGATGCGGCCGGGCCCCGCCTCGCGGCGGGAACCGTCACACCAGAGCCCCAAAACGGAATCGAACCGTTGACCTTCTCCTTACCATGGAGACGCTCTGCCGACTGAGCTATTGGGGCGAGCGATGAAGACATTACACGCTCGGCGGCCGTTCGCCCAAATCCGTTTCCCGGCCCCCGCCGCGGCCCGCCGCGCGGCCCCCGCCGCGGCCCGCCGCGCGGCCCTCCCGCCGGCCCTGCGGGCCCGCGGCGGAGCGGCGGACCACACCGGTACGACTATTGCGCTCCTCCCCGCGACGACCAGGTGGCCGTCCTAGGCTCGACTCACTCTGCGTGATCTTGCGTCCTCCGCGCGCGTCCCGAGCCCCTGGAGCACGATGCCCGACAGCCGGCCGCAGCCACCGCCGCCCTCGCCGTCCCCGTCGGGTGCCGCGGACCCGGCCCCGCTGCTGCTGTGCGGGGCGCGGCTGACCGACGGCCGGGCCGTGGACGTACGGCTGTGCGGCGGGCGCATCGAGGCGGTCGGCACGGCCGGGAGCCTCGCGGCGGGCGGCGCGCACGCGCGCGTGGACCTCGGCGGCTACCTGCTCCTGCCGGCCCCCGTCGAGCCGCACGTCCACGCCGACACGGCCCTGTCGGCCGACGCGGACGGCCCGGTCTCCGACGATCCGCGGGACGTCCAGCGCCGGGCGACGCAGGCCGCGCTGCTCCAGCTCGGGCACGGGGCGACCGCGCTGCGGGCGCACGTGCGCGTGGGCGGCGTCCAGGGGCTGGGCGCGCTGGCGGCCGTCCTGCGGGCGCGGCGCGCGCTGCGCGGGCTGGTGGAGCTGACGGCGGTGGCGGTGCCCCGGGTGCTGACCGGGACGGCCGGGGCGGACGGGCTCGCGGTGCTGCGCGACGCGCTGAAGATGGGCGCCTCGGCGGTGGGCGGCTGCCCGGACCTCGACCCCGACCCGGCGGGCCACGCGGAGCGGGTCCTCGAGATCGCCTCCGAGTACGGCTGCCCCGTCGACCTGCACACCGACGCCGCCGATCCCGCGCGTCTGTCCCGGCTGGCGGCGATGGCGGGCGGACTGCGCCCCGGGGTGGCGCTGAGCCCGTGCGGCGCCCTCGGCCGGCTGCCCCGCGAGGTGGCCTCCCGGACCGCGGACCGGCTCGCGGCGGCCGGGGTGACGGTGGTGTGCCTGCCGCAGGGGGGCTGCGAGGGCTCCGACCGGCGGGGCACGGCCCCGGTGCGGCTGCTGCGGGCGGCCGGGGTGCGGGTGACCGCCGGGAGCGGCGCGCTGCGGGACGTGTCGAACCCCGTGGGCCGCGGGGATCCGCTGGAGGCGGCGTACCTGCTGGCCTCGCGCCACGGCCTGCCGCCCGAGGACGCCTACGACGCCGTGAGCGCGTCGGCGCGGGCGGCGCTGGGACTGCCCGAGGTGCGGGTGGAGGCGGGTTTCCCCGCCGAGTTGCTGGCGGTGCGCGGGGACCGGCTGGCGGGGGCGCTGTCGCTGGGGTACAGCCGGATCGTGGTGCACGCCGGGCGCGTGGTGGCACGGACCAGCGCGGTACGGGAGTACCGGAGTCCGGCGGCGTCGGCGGAGCCGCCCCTGCCGCGGCAGGGGCGCGGACAGCCGTTGTGACGCCGGCGCGGGGCGTGCCGCGGGAGGGGGCGGACCGAGGCCGTGCGGCGGACGCGGGCGGGCGGGCGTACGGTCGGAGGCATGCGCATTGTCATCGCTGGTGGTCATGGTCGGATCGCGTTGCGGCTGGAGCGGTTGCTCGCGGCGCGCGGGGACGAGGTCGCGGGGATCGTCCGCAAGGCGGAACATGCCGACGATCTGCGGCAGGCGGGCGCCGAACCGGTCGTGCTGGACCTGGAGTCGGCGTCCGTGGAGGAGGTCGCGGAGCGGCTGCGGGGCGCCGACGCGGCGCTGTTCGCCGCGGGCGCGGGCCCGGGCAGCGGGGCGGGCCGCAAGGAGACGGTGGACAAGGCCGCGGCGGTCCTGTTCGCGGACGCGGCGGTCCGCGCGGGCGTACGCCGTTTCGTGATCGTGTCGTCCATGGGTGCCGACCCGGCCCACCGGGGCGACGAGGTCTTCGACGTGTACCTGCGCGCCAAGGGCGAGGCGGACGCCTACGTGCGCGGCCTCGACGCGCTGGACTGGACGATCCTGCGCCCGGGCCGGCTGACGGACGACGCCGGCACCGGCCTGGTGCGCCTGGAGGCCCACACGGGCCGCGGTCCGGTCCCGCGCGACGACGTGGCCGCCGTCCTGGCGGAGTTGCTGGACACGCCCGCGACGGCCGGGCTGACGCTGGAGCTGATCAGCGGGCCGGCGCCGGTGTCGGTGGCGGTCAAGTCGGTGGCGGGGAACTGAGCGGTCCCTGGCGGACGCCTCAGAACAGCGGCAGTTGGCCGGGGAACTCCGGTACGGCGTAGCCGTCCAGCGACGGCTGCTCGGCGCCGGGCCGGGCCTGGCGGCGGGAGCCGGGGCACGAGGTGAGTTCGCCGCTGCCCCGCGCGCCGGGCGGGTCGTGGCGTGCGTAGCGCCCGGCCACGACGGCGATCTCGCGGCGGCACTCGGGGCAGGGTCTGCGGCGGGAGGACATGGGATCAGTGTGCCCGGACGGGTGCCGGCACGGCGGGGACGAGGCCGGTGTGCCCGGGTGGGTGCCGGCGCGGCGGGGACGCGGGCGGGTGCCGGCGCGGCGGGGCGGGTGGTGCGGGCCCGGCCCCTCCCCGTTCCTTCGGGCGGGCGACCGCGGGATCCGAGTATGTTTGCTTAAGTCAATCAATAGGGATTAGCGTGTGCGGGTCGTTCCGTCCCCACCCCTACGGAGGCCCGACCATGCCCCCTGCCCCTGCCCGCCCCGCCGACGACACGGGGCGCGCGGCGCCGCGCGCCAACGCCGTCGTGGCGGTCCTGGCCTTCGGCGGGATCGTGGTCTCACTGATGCAGACCCTGGTGATCCCGATCGTCCCGGAACTCCCCCGGCTGCTGCACTCCTCGCCGTCCGACACCGCCTGGGCCGTCACCGCCACGCTGCTCGCCGCCGCCGTCGCCACCCCGATGACCGGACGGCTCGGCGACATGTACGGCAAGCGCCGGATGCTCCTGATCAGCCTGGTCATGCTGGTGGCCGGCTCGGTCACCGCCGCGCTCAGCGACTCGCTGACCCCGATGATCGTCGGGCGGGCGCTGCAGGGCCTGGCGTCCGGCGTGATCCCGCTCGGCATCAGCATCATGAGGGACGAGCTGCCCGCCGAACGGCTCGGCTCCGCCACCGCGCTGATGAGCGCCTCGCTCGGCGTCGGCGGCGCCCTCGGCCTGCCCGCCGCCGCGCTCATCGCGGACAACCTCGACTGGCACGCGCTGTTCTGGGCCTCGGCCGGCATGGGCGTCCTCGCCCTCGTCCTGGTGCCGGTGATCGTGCCGGAGTCGCGGGTGCGCACCGGCGGACGCTTCGACCTGGTCGGCGGCGCCGGTCTGGCCACCGGGCTGGTGTGCCTGCTGCTGGCGATCTCCAAGGGCGCCGACTGGGGCTGGTCCAGCGGCACGACCCTCGGCCTGTTCGCGACGACCGCCGCCGTCGTGCCGGTGTGGGGCTGGTGGGAACTGCGCGTGAAGGAACCGCTGGTCGACCTGCGCACCACCGCGCGCCGCCAGGTGCTGGTCACCAACCTCGCCTCCATCGCGCTCGGGTTCGCGATGTTCGCGATGTCCCTGGTCCTCCCGCAGCTCCTGCAGCTGCCCGAGGCGACCGGCTACGGTCTCGGCAGGTCGCTGCTGGCCGCCGGCCTGGTCATGGCCCCGTCCGGCCTGGTGATGATGGCCACGGCGCCGGTCTCCGCCGCCCTCTCCCACGCCCGGGGGCCGAAGATCACGTTGATGACCGGCGCCCTGATCGTGGCCGCCGGGTACGGCCTGAACATCGTGCTGATGTCCGAGGTCTGGCACCTCGTCCTGGTCTCCTGCGTCATCGGATCCGGTATCGGCTTCACCTACGGCGCCATGCCGGCGCTCATCATGGGCGCGGTGCCGGCCTCGGAGACCGGCGCGGCCAACAGCCTCAACACGCTGATGCGGTCGATCGGCACGTCGACGGCGAGTGCGGTGGCCGGGGTGATCCTGGCCCAGATGACGACCCGGTTCGGGCAGACGGCCCTGCCGTCGGAGAACGGGTTCAAGGCCGTCCTCGCCAGCGGCGCGGGCGCCGCGCTGCTCGCCTTCGCGGTCGCCGCGTTCATCCCCCGGCAGCGGGCGGCCGGGGCGGCGGAGCGGGCCGTGCGGGAGGACTCCGTGCCGGCCGGGGCGGGTGCCCAGGACGTGCCCGTGGGGTCGGACGGCAGGGAGGCGGCGGACGGGGTGGCGGAGCGGTAGGCGCTGGACACGCGGGGTGCGGTCCCTCAGGCGGCCGTGGCCGCGCCCTGCCACGGCCGTGAGCCGCACCCCGGCCACAGGGGGAACACCACGGTCAACATCCGCAAGGCCACGTTCAAGCGCAGCCACTTTCACGGCCGACGCTCACCGGTTACGGCGTTGCCTCCGTCGGAGGTCCGGGGGCGGCCAGAACTCCCGCGTCACCACCCAGCCCACGGCAAGTCCGACGGCCAACGAGAGCGCGCTACCCCACGACTTACCAGTCAGGACGTGCGCGAGCACTGCGCAGCACCCGTAGACAGCCAAAGCAACAACGAATCTCCGCAGCCGTAATCCCCAACGCAATCGAGCCGATCGGGGCTCAACGCCGCCGCTCTGTCTCTCCTCCGCCATGCACGACCGGCTACCCCGGAGGGCCATGCATGCGCGGAACGTGCTGCACCACCTAGCCATGTCAAGGGCGGCCCCCGTCTCGCCAAAGTCCGGGGCCGCCCTCGCCCAACCAGTCCACTACAGACCTATTGGAGGTCTCCAGCAGGGCCGACTCCACCACCGTCCGGCGAGTACCGGGCACGTTCCGGCCCTTACGGGTGCTGGACGCCTACTACTCATCGGCGGCGCCGCGCACGGCTACCGGCGGCTCGGCTGGCACGTGACCGGCGTCGACATCCAGGCGCAGCCGGACTACTGCGGTGACGTCTTCCACCAGGGCGACGCCATCGAGTTCATCCGCGCGCACGGCCACGAATCCGACTTCATCCACGCCTCTCCCCCGAACCGGGCTCCGGGTCCTCCGCGGAATTGCGCCGGAAGACGGGCGACACCCCGCACTCCCAGACGTTCCGCGCCAAGACCCTGGCGGAGGGCCGGCGCGCTCAGTTGCTGCGGGCGGCGCACGACGGAGAGCTGTTCGACGAGGCCACCGGGGTGCCGCTCTCCGAGCTGCGGCAGCGCAACGGCGTGAGCTGGTACCAGCACGTCCGCGAGTACATCGAGATGAAGTGGCAGCACTCCCCCGGCTCGACACGCCGGACGCTCGCGGAAGCGAGGGCCACCGTCACGCCCGCCCTCGTCAAGGGCACCAAGGGCACCAAGGGCATGGTCGACGCCAGGACGGTACGGACGGCCCTCCACAGCTGGGCATTCAACGTGAGCCGCCGCGACCTGGAACCGTCGGACGAGGTGGCCGCCGTGCTGGCGTGGTTCGAGCGGAAGTCCCCGCCCACGTCCTCGTTGGCCGACCGGATGCGCGTGCGCGCCGCTCTGGACGCCCTGACCAAGAAACTGGACGGCACCACGGCGTCCGCGTCGACCATCCGCCGGAAGCGGGCCATCTTCCACAACGCACTCGGCTATGCCGTCGACGCCGGCCGTCTGACGGACAACCCCCTGCAGCAGGTTCAGTGGAAGGCTCCGGAGCAGGTGGCCGAGGAGCTGGACCCCGTTTCAGTGCCCGATCCCCGACAGGCGCTCGCACTGCTCGACGCCGTGCGGACACAGAGCACCCGCGGGCGCCGCCTGGTCGCGTTCTTCGGGTGCATGTACCACGCGGCGGCACGGCCGGCGGAAGTCATCGGCCTGCGCCTGCAGGACTGCGACCTGCCCCGCCGAGGGTGGGGAACTCTGCGGCTCCGGGAGACCCGTCCGCGGTCGGGATCGGCCTGGACGAACAGCGGCGAAGCCCACGACCGGCGGGGCCTGAGACACCGGCCCCGGAAGGCGGCCCGTACCGTGCCGATCCCGCCCGACCTCGTGAACCTGCTGCGGTGGCACATCACGGCGTACGGCGTCGCACCGGACGGGCGGCTGTTCCGGACGCAGCGCGGCGGGCTCATCCGGGACACCGGATACGGCGAGGTGTGGGCGGAAGCTCGCGCACGTGCCCTCACGCCCGCGCAGTGCGCGTCACCGCCGGCCAAGCGGCCATGTGATCTACGTCACGCCGTCGTATCCACATGGTCCAGCTCCGGTGGGGAGCCACAGGAGGTGGCCGCTCGTGCCGGCCATAGCGTGGCCGTGCTGTTCCGGGTGTACGCGAAGTGTCTGGACGGCGCCGCCACAGCGAACGCCCGAATCGAGCGGGCACCGAAGACCGGCAGCCAGGAGGGCTGGAAAGCTGCCCCACGCCTGCCCCACACGGACTGGTCAACACCCGAATCAGAGTGAGACACACCAGGAAAAAGCATCCATAACGATTAGGCCGGGCCCGTGAACGCCAAAAAGGCCTGCGATCAGCATTGCTGCTGGTCACAGACCCTTTCGGTCTTGTGGCGGCGCCAGGATTCGAACCTGGGAAGGCTGAGCCGGCAGATTTACAGTCTGCTCCCTTTGGCCGCTCGGGCACACCGCCGGGGTTGCTGCCGTTCGGACCGCCTTTCGGCGGTGCTCCGTGGCAACGACGTAAACAATACCCGATGGGGAGGGGTGCTTCGCCACCCGATTGATCGGCGCCCGGGGGGCGGGGGGTGGCTAGGCTTGTCCGGATGCGGCCCGGGAACCTGCCGGACTCGGCGGCCGCCCGCGTACACCGGTACGCGCCCGGAACGCACCCCGATTCGCACCCTGATACAAGGAGCCACAGGACATGGCCGACTCCAGTTTCGACATCGTCTCGAAGGTCGAGCGGCAGGAGGTCGACAACGCCCTCAACCAGGCCGCCAAGGAGATCTCGCAGCGCTACGACTTCAAGGGCGTGGGCGCCTCGATCTCATGGTCCGGTGACAAGATCCTCATGGAGGCGAACTCCGAGGACCGGGTGAAGGCTGTCCTCGACGTCTTCCAGTCCAAGCTGATCAAGCGCGGCATCTCGCTCAAGGCCCTGGACGCGGGCGAGCCGCAGCTCTCCGGCAAGGAGTACAAGATCTTCGCGTCGATCCAGGAGGGCATCTCCCAGGAGAACGCGAAGAAGGTGGCGAAGATCATCCGCGATGAGGGCCCGAAGGGCGTGAAGGCCCAGGTGCAGGGCGACGAGCTGCGGGTCAGCTCCAAGAGCCGCGACGACCTGCAGGCCGTCATCGCGCTGCTGAAGGGCAAGGACTTCGACTTCGCGCTGCAGTTCGTGAACTACCGGTAGGCCCGCGTCGCGGGTTCGCGCGGAAGGGCGGGCACCTGGTGGTGCCCGCCCTTCTCGCCTGCCGCGCACTGCGGACGGGCCGTGCTCGTCCCGCGCGTTCGCGCCGGCCCGATGAAGGGGGCGAGCCGGGTCCGCCCGGCGGTTGCGGCGATCAGTAGGGTGCGGCCCATGACGTCTTCCGGCTCCGAGCTGCGGCGCACCCTCGGCGTGGGCGACGCCGTGGTCGTCGGCCTCGGCTCGATGGTGGGAGCCGGGATCTTCGCCGCCCTGGCGCCGGCGGCGCGCGCGGCCGGGTCCGGGCTGCTGCCCGGGCTCGCGGTCGCCGCCGTGGTCGCCTACTGCAACGCCGCGTCGTCGGCGCGCCTGGCCGCCCTGTATCCGGCCTCGGGCGGTACGTACGTGTACGGACGTGAGCGGCTCGGGGAGTTCTGGGGTTACCTCGCGGGCTGGTCGTTCGTGGTCGGGAAGACGGCTTCCTGTGCGGCGATGGCGCTCACCGTGGGGGCGTACGTCCGGCCGGACCAGGCGCACGCCGTGGCGGTCGCGGCGGTGGTGGCGCTGACCGCGGCGAACTACGGCGGTGTCCGGAAGTCCGCGTGGCTGACGCGGGCGATCGTGGCGGTGGTCCTGGCGGTCCTCGCTTCCGTGGTGGTCGTGTGCCTGGGGTCCGGCGAGGCCGGCGCCGGGCGGCTGGACCTCGGGGCCCCGGACGGCGCGGGCCTCCTGCAGGCGGCCGGTCTGCTGTTCTTCGCCTTCGCCGGGTACGCCCGTATCGCGACCCTCGGGGAGGAGGTGCGGGATCCGGCGCGCACCATCCCGCGGGCGATCCCGCTGGCTCTGGGGATCGCGCTGGCGGTGTACGCGTGCGTGGCGGTGGCCGTCCTCTCGGTGCTGGGGCCGGACGGGCTCGGTGAGGCGACCGCGCCGCTGGCCGACGCGGTGCGGGCGGCCGGGGTGCCCGGGCTGGCGCCGGTGGTGCGGGCGGGCGCCGCCGTGGCCGCGCTGGGCTCCCTGCTCGCCCTGATCCTGGGCGTCTCGCGGACGACGCTGGCCATGGCCAAGGACCGGCATCTGCCGGGCGCGCTGGCCGTCGTGCATCCGCGTTTCCGGGTTCCGCACCGGGCGGAGCTGGCCGTGGGCGCGGCGGTCGCGGTCCTGGCCGCCACGGTGGACGTCCGGGGCGCGATCGGTTTCTCCTCCTTCGGTGTGCTGGCGTACTACGCGGTGGCCAACGCCTCGGCCTGGACGCTGGATTCGGCCCCGGTGGCACGTGTGGTGCCGG
This sequence comes from Streptomyces sp. NPDC052701, assembly GCF_040678355.1. Classification (NCBI taxonomy): domain Bacteria; kingdom Bacillati; phylum Actinomycetota; class Actinomycetes; order Kitasatosporales; family Streptomycetaceae; genus Streptomyces; species Streptomyces sp. NPDC052701. Next base: position 76,203 of record NZ_JBFATO010000014.1, on the reverse strand, counting down.
CGGTGGGGCTCGTCGGGTGCGTGGTGCTGGCGTTCTCGCTGCCGGGTGTGTCGGTGGTCGTGGGAGCGGGCGTGCTGGCGGTGGGCGCGGCGGCGTACGGGGCGCGGCGGTGGGCGGCCGGACGGAGGACCTAGGGTCTGTCGTCGGACTCCCGTCGTCCGCCCGGAGGGCGGGCCCCGCGGCGTCGGGTGCGTGCTCTCGGCGTGCCGGGCGCGGGCCCTCGTACTGGACGTACTCGGGTCTGCGCCCGGTGCGGCGAGAGTGCGTGCAGGGCGTCGCGGGGCAGGCGGGAGTTCGACGACAGGCCCTAGCGGGCAGTGCGCAGGGGCGGGGGCTTCGTGCCCTCCTGACACAGGGGCGTGTCCGCCGTACGCGCCGAGCACGTGTGCCGGGCGTTGTCCGTGTGGACGCGCGTGCGCGTCCGGCGCAGGGGCGCGTGCCGTACGGGGGTCAGTTCGTCGGCGCGGGTGCCGGGTGTCCGCTCAGGCCGGTCCGGATCGGTGTCTTCGCCCCTTCGGCCCTTCTGTCGTAGCAGCCGCGGGCTGATCGGCCGGCGGGGTGCGGAGCAGGGGCGACCGGCCGTGCTCGGGGCCGAATCGGCCGTCCGCTGTCCGCGGGTGGAGGTCGGCGAGCGGCGGGGGCGGGCAAGAGGCCCGGGGCGTCCCGGGCGCGGGCCGGAGTGGCCACGTCGAGGGGATCGGGAGGGGAAGTCCGGCTCCGGGGGCGGGTGTTGCGGGCCTCGGCCGCCGTCCGGGGCGGCACCTGCTCGGTCTCGGTCATGGGGCCATCCTGCAGGGCGCCACCGGGCGTCGGGCGGGCCTGTGGACAACCCGGCGGTTGTGGACGACGGCCCGGTCCACGGGCTCCGGGACGGGCCCGGCCCGGTGTCACCGGTACTGGGTGAACGGCTGGTCCGTGCGCACGATCTCGCGGCCCAGCGGGAGCAGCGAGACCGGGATCAGCTTGAAGTTGGCGATGCCGAGCGGGATGCCGATGACCGTGACGCACAGGGCGATCCCGGTGACGATGTGGCCGAGTGCCAGCCACCAGCCCGCGAGGACCAGCCACAGGACGTTGCCGACGCAGGACGGCGCGCCCGCGTCACGGCGCTCCACCGTGGTGTGCCCGAAGGGCCACAGGGCGTAGACGCCGATGCGGAAGGCCGCGACGCCGAAGGGGATGCCGATGATCGTGACGCAGAGCAGCACACCCGCGAGCAGGTAGGCGAGGAACAGCCAGAAGCCGCTGAGGACGAGCCATATGACGTTCAGGACGGTCTTCACTGATGACCTGCCATCTTCTCGAGCCGGGCGATGCGGTCCGCCATCGGCGGGTGGGTGGAGAACATCCTCGACAGGCCCTGCCCCGGTCGGAACGGGTTCGCGATCATCAGGTGGCCGGCCGTCTCCAGGCGGGGTTCGGGCGGCAGCGGGAGCTGCTTGGTGCCCGTCTCGAGCTTGCGCAGGGCGCTGGCGAGGGCGAGCGGGTCGCCGGTGAGCTGGGCGCCGGAGGCGTCGGCCTCGTACTCCCGGGAACGGCTGATGGCCAGTTGGATGAGGCCGGCGGCGAGCGGGCCCAGGATCATGATCAGCAGCATGCCGAGCAGGCCGGGGCCGTCGTCGTCCTCGGAGCGGCCGATGGGGATCAGCCAGGCGAAGTTGACCAGGAACATGATCACGGAGGCGAGGGCGCCGGCGACGGACGAGATGAGGATGTCGCGGTTGTAGACGTGGCTGAGCTCGTGGCCGATGACACCGCGCAGCTCGCGCTCGTCCAGCAGGCGCAGGATGCCGTCGGTGCAGCACACGGCGGCGTTGCGCGGGTTGCGGCCGGTGGCGAAGGCGTTGGGCGCGTCCGTCGGCGAGATGTACAGGCGGGGCATCGGCTGGCGGGCCTGGGTGGAGAGCTCGCGGACCATGCGGTACAGGCCGGGCGCCTCGAACTCGCTCACCGGGCGGGCGCGCATCGCGCGCAGCGCCAGTTTGTCGCTGTTCCAGTACGCGTACGCGTTCGTGCCCAGTGCGACCAGGACGGCGACGACGAGTCCCATGCGGCCGAAGAAGCTGCCGATGGCGATGATGAGGGCGGACAGTCCCCCGAGGAGTACTGCGGTCCTGAGCCCGTTGTGCCGGCGGTGCACGGTACGCCCTCCAAGTGTGCGGCAGGGGAACCCTTGCTTGCTGTCGCGGTGTCCACCGGTGTCGCGGTGTCACGTCCGGCGGACCCTCCCGTACTGGTCAACGCCGGGCGCAAGGGACTGGTTCCCCGGTGCGCGCGGCGGCGCGCACGGGCCGTCCGGGTGGCGGCCGGGGCATGCGGCACGCGCGCGTGGGGGTGGGTGCCCCGCGCGCACGTGCCGGAAGCGGCCGGTGGTCAGAAGAGCCCGGTGTCGGTGAAGCGCAGGACCAGCTGGGGCGCTCCCGACAGCACGATGCCCAGGACGCCGGTCACGGCGATCGCCGCGGTGAGGGGGGCGGGGACGCGGTGCCGTTCGGGCGTGCCCTCGGGGGCGCGGAAGAGCAGGGCCGTCCACTGCAGGTAGTAGAACAGCGCGATGACGACGTTGACCGCCATGACCACGGCGAGCCAGCCGAGGCCCGCGTCGACGGCCGCGGAGAAGACGGTGACCTTGGCGAAGAGGCCGATGACGCCCGGCGGCAGTCCGGCCAGGCAGAGCAGGAAGAAGGCCAGGAGCAGCGCGGTCAGGGGGCTGGCGGCGTACAGGCCGCGGTAGTCGGTGACGCGGTTGAGGGGGCGCGTGCGGCCCAGGAGGGCGGCCACCGCGAAGGCGCCGAGGTTCACGGCGCCGTACATCAGGGCGTAGGCGACGGTGGAGCCGACCGACCGCTCGGCGTCCCCGGAGCGGGCGGCGGCCGCGATGGGCACCAGCAGGTAGCCGGCCTGGCCGACGGAGGACCAGGCGAGCAGCCGTACCGCACTGTACGCGCGCGCGGCCTGCTGGCGCAGGGCGGCGACGTTGCCGACGGTCATGGTGAGCGCGGCCAGCACGGCCAGGGCCGGGCCCCAGACGTCGCCGTACGACGGGAGGGCGACGACCGTGACCAGGATCAGGCCGGTGAAGCCGACCGCCTTGCCGACGACCGACAGGTAGGCGGCGATGGGCAGGGGCGCGCCCACGTAGGTGTCGGGCACCCAGAAGTGGAAGGGCACGGCGGCCGTCTTGAAGGCGAAGCCGACGAGGGTGAGGACGACTCCGGTGTGGGCGAGCGTGGTGAGCTGCCCGTCGACGTCCTGGATGCGGTCGGCCACCCGGGTCAGGTAGAGGGTGCCCGTGGAGGCGTACACGAAGCTGATGCCCATGAGGCTGACCGCGGTGGCGGTGACCGAGGACAGGAAGAACTTCAGCGCGGCCTCGGAGGACCTCCGGTCGCCGTGCCGGAGGCCGACGAGCGCGAAGGCGGGCAGGGAGGCGACCTCCAGGGCGACGATCAGGGTCGCGAGGTCCCGGGAGGCGGGCAGCAGGGCGGCACCGGCCGCGGAGGACAGCAGCAGGAACCAGAACTCGCCCTCGGGCAGTCCCCCGCGCGCGTCCTTCAGCGCCGTGACGGACAGCAGGGCGGTGAGGAGGGCTCCGCCGAGGACCAGGAACTGGATGACGAGGGTGAAGCGGTCCGCGGTGTAGCTGCAGGTCCCGGGGTCGCCGGTCAGGCAGAAGGTGCTGCGGTCGCCGTCCAGGAGGGGCAGCAGCATGAGCGTGGAGCCGGCGAGGCCGGCCACCGACAGCCGGCCGAGCAGCGCCTTGCGGCCCTCGCCGACGAACAGGTCGGCGACGAGGACGACGAGTGCGGCGACGGCGGCGATGGTGGGCGGCGCGATGGCCGCCCAGTCGACGGACTGGACCGCCGAGCCGGCCAGGGGCTGGGCCAGGGAGCTCATCGGGTGCCTCCTGCGAGGAGCTGCTGCACGGCCGGGTCGGACAGGCCCAGCAGGATCTTGGGCCACAGACCCGCGACGACGGTGAGGACGACGAGCGGGGTCCAGGCGGCGAACTCGTAGCTGCGTACGTCGGTGAGCCGGGCGGCGTCCTGCGGCACGGCGCCCATGCAGACGCGGCGGACCACGACGAGCAGGTACCCGGCCGTCAGCAGCGTGCCGAAGGCGCCGATCGCCATGAAGGTGAGGAAGGCGGGGCGGCTGAGGCCGTCGGCGGGCCGGAACGCGCCGAACAGCGCCAGCATCTCGCCCCAGAATCCGGCCAGGCCCGGCAGGCCGAGCGAGGCGACCGCGCCGAAGGCGAGCAGGCCGCCCAGACGCGGGGCCCTGCCGTACAGGGCGGCGCCCGTCTCCTCGGCGAGGGTGTCGAGGTCGGTGGTGCCGGTGCGGTCCTTCAGGGCGCCGACCAGGAAGAAGAGCAGGCCGGTGATGAGGCCGTGGGCGATGTTGGCGAACAGCGCGCCGTTCACGCCGGTCGGGGTCATGGTCGCGATGCCGAGCAGGACGAAGCCCATGTGGCCGACGGAGGAGTAGGCGATGAGGCGCTTGAGGTCGCCCTTCGCCCCCGCCCTGGCGAGGGCCAGGCAGGCCAGGGATCCGTAGATGATCCCGACGACGGCGAAGGCGGCGAGGTAGGGGGCGAAGGTGCGGAAGCCGTCCGGCGCGACCGGGAGGAGGATCCGGACGAACCCGTACGTACCCATTTTCAGCAGGACGCCGGCCAGCAGGACCGAACCGACGGTCGGCGCGGCGGTGTGGGCGTCGGGCAACCAGCTGTGCAGCGGCCACATCGGTGTCTTCACCGCGAGCCCGAGCCCGATCGCCAGAACGGCGACGACCTGCACGGACGTGGTCAGCGACCGGCCGTTGTCAGTGGCGAGTGCCACCATGTCGAACGTGCCCGCCTCGATTCCGATCAGGAGCAGGCCGAGCAGCATGACCACGGAGCCGAGCAGCGTGTAGAGGATGAACCGCCACGCGGCCTGGCTCCGCCCCTCGCCGCCCCAGCGGGCGATGAGGAAGTACATGGGGATCAGGACCATCTCGAAGGCGAGGAAGAACAGCAGCAGGTCGAGGACGGCGAAGGTGGCGAGGGTGCCGGACTCCAGGACGAGCAGCAGGGCGACGAAGGCCTTCGGGGTGGGGCCCGCGGGCGTCTTGAAGTACGAGTAGAGCGCGCTCAGGAAGGTCAGCAGCGCGGTCAGGACCACGAGGGGGAGGGAGATGCCGTCGATGCCGAGGTGGATGCGCACGTCGAGTGCGGGGATCCAGCTGATGTCGGTCGTGGCCTGCATCCTCGACGGCCGGCCGTGGTCGAAGCCGAGCGCGAGGGCGATCGCCGCGACGAGGACGGCGCCGGTGACGGTGACGCCGTGCCGCAGCACGGCCTGCTCGGGCGACTTCCCCTTCAGCCCGGGCGGGGCCGGCAGGAGAGCGGCGGCGGCACCGAGGAGCGGGCCGACGACGACGAATGCCAGAAGGAACTGCATCACGGACTCGTTGATATCGATCACGCCTGCTCACGCTCCCGTGGCGACGAGGACGGCGGCGACCGCGAGGACGACGGTGCCGGCGAGCAGCGCGCTCACATAGGTCTGCACATTGCCGGTCTGGGTGCGTCGTACGGCGGCCCCCAGCCAGCGGGGCAGCGTACCCGCGCCCCGTACGTAGGCCTCGACGACCTCGCGGTCCAGGAACCGGACGAGACTCGCGCCGGCCTGGACCGGGCGGACGAGGAGAGCCGCGTACACGGCGTCCAGGCGGAAGCCGAGGGCCGCGTGGCGGTGCAGCGGGCCCAGCAGCAGCCGCCCGGGGTCGGACGGGTCGGGTGCGGCGGCCACCGTGCCGTAGGCGGGCTTGTGGCCGGCGATGGCCTCGGCCTCGACCTGGGCGGCGCCGCCCTCCGGGTGCGCCGCCACCGCGCCCAGCGGGACGCGGGCCGCGAGCGCCGTGGTGTGCCGCCAGGCCGCGTAGGTCACGATGCCGCCGGCCAGGGCCACGCCCGTGCCGAGCACGGAGGTGGTGAGCGTCGGGGCCAGGCCGCGGCCGTCGAACCAGTCGGGCAGCACGCGGAACGCGAACCCGCCGAGCGCGAGGGACGGCACCGCGAGCACCCACAGCACGACGGTCATGGTCAGCGGCTGCCTGCCGTGGTCGGGGGCTTCGGCGCCCTGCCCGCGGAAGGCCAGCAGCCACAGGCGCGTCGCGTAGGCGGCGGTGAGCAGGGCCGTGAGCAGGGCGGAGAGGAGGACGGTCCAGCCCGCGGCGGACGGCGCGTGGCCGGTGTGCCCGGTGACGGTGTGCTCGGCGGCGCCGAGGACGGCCTCCTTGGAGAAGAAGCCGCTGAACGGCGGGATCGCGGCGAGCGCGAGGAGCGCCACGGTCATCGTCCAGTAGGCGTCGGGGACCCGGTCGCGCAGGTTGCGCATGCGGGACATGGCGGCCAGGGAGTTGGTGCCGGCGGCGTGGATGATCACGCCGGCCGCGAGGAACAGCAGCGCCTTGAAGGCGCCGTGGGACAGGAGGTGGAAGACGGCGGCACCGCGGTCGCCGACGGCGAGCGCGCCGGTCATGTACCCGAGCTGGCCGATCGTCGAGTAGGCGAGGACGCGCTTGATGTCGTCCTGGGCGAGCGCGGCCAGCGCCGAGCCGACCATCGTGACGGCGGCCATGACGGCCAGGACGACCATCGCGGCCCGCGAGGCCTCGAAGAGCGGGAGGAGACGGGCGACGAAGTAGACGCCGGCGGCGACCATCGTCGCGGCGTGGATCAGCGCGGAGACCGGCGTCGGGCCCGCCATGGCGTCGGGGAGCCAGGTGTGCAGCGGGAACTGCGCCGACTTGCCGGCCACGCCGGCCAGGAGCAGCAGGGCGATCAGGGTCGGGTGGTCGATCGCGCCGCTCGCGACGGCGCCGAGGACGCGGGTGATCCGGAAGGACCCGGCGTCGGCGGCGAGGGCGAACAGGCCGATGAGGAAGGGGACGTCGCCGAGCTTGGTGACCAGGAAGGCCTTGAGGGAGGCGGCGCGGGCCTCCGGGGTCTCCCAGTAGTGGCCGACCAGGAAGTAGGAGCAGATGCCCATGACCTCCCAGCCGACCAGCAGCACCATCAGGTCGCCCGAGTAGACGACCAGGAACATCGCGGAGGTGAACAGGGAGACGAGAGCGGCGTACGAGGGGTAGCGCGGGTCGTCGCGCAGGTAGCCCGTCGAGTAGATCTGCACGCAGGAGGCGACGAAGCCGACCAGGACGGCGACGAGGGCGGCGAAGCCGTCGATGTGCAGGGCGAGGTCGACCGGGACCGAGCCGGTGGGCGTGAGCTCGGTGGCGGCGTCCACGGGCCGGCCGCCGCCCTGGCGCACCGCGACCAGCGCGGCGAGCACCAGGGACGCGAGCGTCGGCAGGACGGCGAGCGGGCGGACGAACCCGGGGGCCGTGCGGCCCAGGAGCAGGCCGGCGGCGGCGCCGAGGAACGGAAGGAGGGGGACGAGGACGGCGAGGGTGGTCGTGGTCACGCGGTGGCCTCAGCCTTCTCGGTCTCTCCGGTCGTGCGGGTGTCACCGTCGGGGCCGTCGGTCTCGTGGCCCTCGGCGGTGTCGCGGAGCTTGTCGATGTCCGAAGTCCCGCGGTTGCGGTGGACGGCGAGGACGATGGCCAGCCCGATGCCGATCTCGGCGGCGGCGATGGCGATGGTGAACAGGGTCAGGGCCTGGCCGGAGTGCAGGGTCTCCTCGGCGGCCTTGCTGAGCCAGACGTCGAAGGCGACCAGGTTCAGGTTGACGGCGTTGAGCATCAGCTCGACCGACATCAGGACCAGGATCGCGTTGCGGCGGGCGAGGACGCCGTACAGGCCCGTGCAGAACAGGAGGGCGGAGAGCACGGCGGGATAGACGAGGTGCATCAGCGGGCCCCTTCCTTCCCGCCCCGGATGCCCGGGGCGCCGTCGGACCGGGTGGCCGCCTCCGCCTTCGCCTTGCGGGACAGGACGATCGCGCCGACCAGGGCGGCGAGGAGGAGGACGGAGAGGGCCTCGAAGGGGAGGACCCAGTTCTGGAAGAGGCTCTCACCGGTGACCTTCGTGGACCCGGCGGCGGGCCCGTCCAGGTCGATCCAGGTGGTGCGGAAGGCGTCGACGACGACCCAGACCAGGGCCGCGGCGGCGGCGACGGCCACGGTGAGGGCGGCCCAGCGGTTGCCGGAGTCGGCGTCCGGGGAGCGGCCGATGGGAGCCCTGGTGAGCATCAGACCGAACAGGAGGAGGACGACGACGGAACCGACGTAGATGAGGACCTGCACCCAGGCGATGAACTCGGCGGTGAGCAGGAGGTACTCGACGGCCAGGCCGCCCAGGGTCACCACCAGCCACAGGGCGGCGTGCACCAGCTGCCGGGTGGTGACGGTGACGAGCGCGGCGCCGAAGGTGACCAGGCCGACCAGGAGGAAGGCGATCTCGACGCCGGTCGGGGAGAGGAAGCCGTGGGCTTCGGCGGCGGTGGCCGTGGTGTCCGCCGTGAGCCGGGCGGCGGTCGCTGCGAGGGTCATTCCCGGCCCTCCTGCCGCGGCTGGTCCGACTGCTGCCGGGAGTCGCCGTGCGGGCGGGTGGGGCCTTCGGCGGCGCGGGCCTGCTCGTCGGCGTGCGGTTCGGTGCCGGAGGGCACCGCCGTGGCCTCGGCCTGCTGCTGGGCCGCCAGTTTCTCGGCGGTCTTGCGGGCGGCGGCGAGTTCCTTCGGTTCCTCCGCGCCGGGATCGAGGGCCGGCGGGGCCGGAACGGTCCACATCCACTCGCGGAGCTTGTCCCGCTCGTGGGTGAGGTCGCGGATGTCGGTCTCGGCGTACTCGAACTCCGGCGACCAGAACAGCGCGTCGAAAGGACAGACCTCGATGCAGATACCGCAGTACATGCACAGGGAGAAGTCGATGGCGAAGCGGTCCAGGACGTTGCGGCTGCGTTCGCGGCCGCCGGGGGTCGCCGCCGGAATCGTCTCCTTGTGGGAGTCGATGTAGATGCACCAGTCCGGGCACTCGCGGGCGCAGAGCATGCAGACCGTGCAGTTCTCCTCGAACAGGCCGATCACGCCGCGGGTGCGGGGCGGGAGGTCGGGCTGGACGTCCGGGTACTGCTCGGTGACGGTCTTCTTCGTCATCGTGCGGAGGGTGACGGCCAGGCCCTTGGCCAGGCCGCTGCCGGGAATGGGGGCCATGGTTACTGGATCACCACCTTCACGATGCCGGTGAGGGCGATCTGGGCGAGGGAGAGGGGGACGAGGAGGGTCCAGGAGAGCTTCTGGAGCTGGTCCTCACGCAGCCGCGGGTAGGTGACGCGCAGCCAGATCACGACGAAGGCGAGCACGGCCGTCTTCAGCAGGGTCCACACCCAGCCGAGGCCGTCGGCGCCCCAGGGGCCGTGCCAGCCGCCCAGGAAGAGGACGGTGGTCAGACCGCACAGGACGACGATTCCGGCGTACTCGGCGAGGAGGAACAGGGCGAAGCGCAGGCCGGTGTACTCGGTGTACGCGCCGAAGATGATCTCCGAGTCGGCGACGGGCATGTCGAAGGGCGGGCGCTGGAGTTCCGCCAGCCCCGCCACGAAGAAGACGATCGCGCCGACGATCTGCCAGGGCAGCCACCACCACTCGAAGGCGTCGAGGATGCCGGTCAGGGAGACCGTGCCGGCCGCCATCGCGACGGAGGCGGCGGTGAGCAGCATGGGCAGTTCGTAGGCCAGCAGCTGGGCGGCCGTGCGCAGGCCGCCGAGGAGGGAGAACTTGTTGGCGGAGGCCCAGCCGGCCATGAGCGAGCCGAGGACGCCGACGCCCATGACCGCCAGGACGAAGAAGACGCCCGCGTCCAGGACCTGGCCGACGGCGCCCTCGCCCGGCCCGATCGGGATGGCGAGCAGCACGAGCAGGTACGGCAGGAGGGCGACGGCCGGCGCGAGCTGGAAGATACGGCGGTCCGCGCCCGCCGGGACGACGTCCTCCTTCTGCGCGAACTTCACACCGTCGGCGATGAGCTGGGCCCAGCCGTGGAAACCGCCGGCGTACATCGGGCCGAGGCGGCCCTGCATGTGCGCCATGACCTTGTGCTCGGTCTGGCCGATGATCAGGGGGAGGGTGAGGAAGACGACGAAGACGACCAGGAGTCGCAGGGTGACGTCGAGCGCGTCGTTCACCGCGGACCTCCTGCGGGCTTCTCGGGGTCGTCTGGGCTGTCTGGGTCGTCTGGGCTGTCTGGGTGTGCCGGCTCTCCGGAGTCCGGTGTGTCTGGAGAGTCCGGTGCGTTTTCGGAGTCCGCCGCGCTCCCGGAGCCTCCCGTGGTTCCGGAGCCTCCCGTGGTTCCGGAGCCTTCCGTGTTTCCGGAGCCTCCCGTGGTTCCGGGGTCCTCCGGGTTGTCGCGGTCTTCCGGGCTGCCCGGCTCGGGGGACGGCCCGGCCGGAGACGTCGGCGTGGGCTCCGTCCCGGAAGACGCCTGGTCGTCCCGCGTCGAAGCGGCTCCGGCCGAGGGCCGGGGTTCCGGCAACGGGGCCGCCTCGGGCGACGGCAGGGGTTCCGGTTCGTCGAAGGCCGGGCGGGCGTGGTGCCAGGGGGCGTCCGGGCTGCGCGGGGCCGCGGGGGCCTGCCCGGCACGGTCCTGAGGGCGTGCGGTCGCGGCGTCGCCGTCCGTGGCCGGCGCGGATTCCGTGCCGGCCGGTGCGTCGGACCCCGCGCGCTGCGACGCCGAGCCCTCGCTCGCGCTGCGCGCACGCCGCGGGGTGGCCGCCGGGGCCGCGGGCGCGGGCGTGGGGGCGCCGGTCGTCGTCTCCGGTCCGGTGGCCGTCTGGCTGGCCGAGCCCTCGGCCGCCGTACGCGTGCGACGCGGCGCGGCCGCCGGCGCCCCCGGCTCCGGCGACGGTCCCGCCTGGCTCGCCGAGCCGGCCGCCGCGGTACGCGTACGGCGTACGGGGCGGTCGCCCGCCGCGCGGCCCGCGGCACGGGCCGGGCGGGCCGGGGCGGGGGGCAGCTGGCCCTTGAGGGGGCCCCACTCGTTCGGGTCGGGGACGCCCGGGGGGAGCATCTGGCGGCGCTTGGGGCCGCCGTGCGCGGCACCTGCCGCAGGCTCCCCCGGTTCCTTCGCGCCGGGCCACGCCTTGGCGACCCGGGCCGCCAGGACGAAGTCCTTGCGCAGGGGGTGGCCTTCGAAGTTCTCCGGGAGGAGGAGGTGCTCCAGCCCGGGGTGCCCCTCGAAGACGACGCCGAACATCTCGTGGGTCTCGCGTTCGTGCCAGGCCGCGCCCGCGTAGACGTCGACCGCGCTGGCGAGCGCCGGCGACTCGTGCGCGACGGTCGTGCGCAGCAGCAGCCGGCGCACCGGCGCCAGGGCCGCGACGTGCGCCGCGACGCGGAAGCCCGTGCCCGGTTCGTCGACCGCGCTCAGCCAGTCGAAATAGGTGCAGCCCAGCCGGTCGCGGGCGGTCCGCAGGGCGTCGGTCCAGGTCGCCGGGGGGACGTCGACGGTCAGGACGTCGTAGGACTCCTCGGCCGTGGCCTCCGTGCCGAACAGTTCCGCCACGTCGGCGGGCAGCCAGCCGACCGCGGTCATCGGCCCTCCCCCGAATCCGGAGCCGGACCCGAACCCGGAGCCGAGGCCGAACCCGAAGCCGGACCAGGGGCCGGGGGCGGCTGCACCAGGCCGCTCTGCAGTGCCGCCGCCGACGGGCGCGCCGGGCCGGAGCCGTAGCGCTCGCCCAGCGACTCGCGCGCGATCTTCTCCTGGAGCTTGAGGATGCCCTGGAGCAGCGCCTCGGGGCGGGGCGGGCAGCCGGGGACGTAGACGTCCACCGGGATGATCTGGTCGACGCCCTTCGTCACCGAGTACGAGTCCCAGTAGGGGCCGCCGCAGTTGCTGCACGCGCCGAAGGAGATGACGTACTTCGGCTCGGGCATCTGCTCGTAGAGGCGTTTCACGGCGGGCGCCATCTTGTCCGTCACCGTGCCCGAGACCACCATCAGGTCGGCCTGGCGCGGGCCCGGCGCGAAGGGGATCACGCCGAGGCGGATGAAGTCGTGGCGGGCCATCGACGCGGCGATGAACTCGATCGCGCAGCAGGCGAGGCCGAAGTTGAAGACCCAGAGCGAGTAGCGGCGGCCCCAGTTCAGGACCACCTTCATCGGCTCGGGGGCCAGGCGGGCGAGCGCGCCCAGCCGCTTGGGCTCGGGGAGCGACACGGGGGTGGGGGTCACGTCCATGCCAGGACGCCCTTCTTGTATGCGTAGAGCAGGCCCACGGCCAGGAAGCCGAGGAAGACGAACATCTCCACGAGGGTCGTCGCGCCGTAGGCGGGGTCGGCGAAGACGGTGGCCCAGGGGAACAGGAAGATCGAGTCGACGGCGAAGATCACGTACAGGAACGCGTAGACGTAGTAGCGGACCTGGGTGTGCGCCCAGCCCTCGCCGACGGGGTCGACGCCGCACTCGTACGTCAGGAGCTTCTCGGGTGTGGGGACCACCGGCCGCAGCAGACGTCCGGCCCCGAAAGCCACGGCGACGAAGAGCACGCCGACGACGGCGAGCAGTCCGACGGCCGAGTAGGACTGGAAGTAGTCCGCCGCGACGACGGTCGATTCGACGACGGTCGGTTCCGGCACGTCCGTCCCTCGCTCCCTTGGTCTGCGCTTGCGTGACCCTTGTGAACACCGCTGTTCGACGATCTGTACGCACGGGAGTCTAGGCCCTGATAAAGGCACGGTAAGCAGACCGTCACCGCGCTGCACGCGGGGGTGGGGTTTACCCCCGTGGATCGTGGCGGTTCACCTCATGGCGCGGTTGCCCGCCACCGGGCACGCTAACGCATATGACCGAACGCTTTCCGTCCGCGGGTACGACGGCGCCCTCGCCGGACGCCCCCATGGCGGCCTCCGCGACGGCCGCCACGACGGCCCCCGCGACGGCCTTGACGACCGTCTCGACGGCGGCCTCCACGGCGGCCCGGGCGACGACCCCGGCGGCCCAGGCGGCCCCGGCGAAGATCCCGGCGGCCCCGGCGGCGGCCCTGACGACGGCCGGGGACGACGACCGTCCGCCGCCGCCCCGCTTCGCCTACGACCGGCACACCTGGAAGGAGATCGTCCACCTTCTGGCGAACCTTCCGGTGTCGCTGCTGGGGTTCACGTACGTCGTGACGGTGCTGTTCACCAGTTTCTGGCTGACCGTCACCGTCGTCGGGTTCCCGCTGCTCGCGGCCGGGCTGATGGGCGCGCGGCAGCTGGGAAGGGTGGAGCGGGCGCGGGCCAGGGCACTGCTCGGGGTGCGGGTGGACGAGCCGAGCCGGCTGCCGCTGCGCGGGGCCGGCGGGTTCTTCCAGCAGCTGTGGATGTCCCTGAAGGACCCGGTCGGCTGGCGCACGGTCCTGTACGAGTGCATACGGCTGCCCTGGGGTGTCGTCACCTTCACCGTCACGCTGACCTCGCTGTTCGTGCTGTGGCCGGTCCTGCCGTTCATCGCGCGGGGCCTGGCCAACGCGGACCGGGCGATGGTGCGGGGGCTGCTGTCGCCCTCCGACGAACTGGAGCGGCGGATCGCGGAGCTGGAGTCCGACCGGGGGGTCGTGGTCGACACGGCCGCCGCCGACCTGCGGCGCATCGAGCGCGACCTGCACGACGGAGCCCAGGCCCGCCTGGTCAACCTGGCCATGGGGCTGGGCCTGGCCAAGGAGAAGCTCCTGGAGGACCCGGACGCGGCGGCGGCGATGGTCGAGGAGGCGCACGGCGAGGTGAAGCTGGCGCTGCAGGAGCTGCGGGACCTGGCCCGGGGCATCCACCCCGCCGTCCTGACCGACCGCGGCCTGGACGCGGCGCTGTCCTCGGTCGCCTCGCGCTGCACGGTGCCGGTGAAGGTGACGGTCGACCTCCCGGCGCGGCCGGCCGCGGCCATCGAGGGCATCGCCTACTTCACCGTCTCGGAGCTGCTGCAGAACATCAGCAAGCACAGCGGGGCGAAGTCGGCCTCGGTGGACGTGTGGCGGACGGACGACCGGCTGCTCGTACAGGTGCGGGACGACGGGCGCGGGGGCGCGCGCCTCGACGGCGGTACGGGCATGAAGGGCCTCGCCGACCGGCTGGACGCCGTCGACGGCCTGTTCGTCCTCGATTCCCCCCAGGGTGGCCCCACGACGGTCACGGCGGAACTGCCGTGGCGCGACCGCACGGACCCGGACGGGTCCGGCGGCAGCGGCCGCGGGGAGCACTGACCCGGGGCCGGTTCGTGGGGCTGCCGGGCCGTGCCCGGCAGCCGCCTCACGCGGGGCGCCTGCCGGGATCCGTCCCGCGCGAGGCGCCCCGCGGCGTGCGCCCCGGGGGCCGCTCCGGGGGCCGCCCCGGGGACGGGGAACGTCTCCGGCCGGAGGTGGGGAAAACCCCCCGTCCGAGAGGCCGACGGACTCCATGGTCCGGCGCCCCGCGGCGGAGCAGGGTGGAGGTACGGCAGGACAGCCGCCGGGACGAGGAGAAGGACGACGCCGATGGCCACGGAGTACGGACAGGGATACGGGCTCGACGACCGGCCCGGGCACCCCCGGGGAGGCGGGGCACGCCGCCACCGGCTGCCGGTCGCGCTGCGGGCGCCGGTCGAGGGGCGCACCTGGCGGGAACTCGGCCATGTGCTGCTGAGCCTGCCGATCGGCATCGCGCTGTTCACCTACGCCGTCACGACGGTGTCGCTGGGGGCGGGCCTGCTGGTGACCTTCCTCGGCATCCCGGTGCTGGCGGCGGCGCTCGCCGGGTGCCGCGGCTTCGGGGCGCTGGAGCGGCTGCGGGCGCGGGCGCTGCTGGGCCTGGAGGTGGCCGCCCCGGAGCCGCTGCGCGTGCAGCGGCGGGGCGTGATGGCGTGGATGGGGGCCCTCCTGAAGAGCGGCACCTCCTGGCGGGCCCTGCTGTACGCGCTGCTGCTCCTGCCGTGGGCGACGTTCTCCTTCGTGGTGGCGGTGACCGTCTGGACGCTCGGCTGGGCGCTGCTGACGTATCCGCTGTGGTTCTGGGTGTTCCCGGCGTACGCCGGTCAGGGCGGCATGCAGCTGTACGGCGACGAGCAGCACCGGATCTATCTCGACAACCCCTTCGAGATCACGGTGACCGCGCTGGTGGGACTGCTGTTCACGATCGCCGCGCCGTGGATCGTGCGGGCGCTGACGACGGTCGACCGGCTGCTGGTGCACGGGCTGCTCGGGCCGTCGCGGCTGGCCACGCGGGTGGTGGAGCTGGAGTCCGACCGGGGGGTCGTGGTCGACACGGCCGCCGCCGACCTGCGGCGCATCGAGCGCGACCTGCACGACGGGGCGCAGGCCCGCCTGGTCAACCTGGCCATGGGGCTGGGCCTGGCCAAGGAGAAGCTCCTGGAGGACCCGCAGGCGGCGGCGCAGATGGTGGACGAGGCGCACGGCGAGGTGAAGACGGCGCTGCAGGAGCTGCGGGACCTGGCCCGGGGCATCCACCCCGCCGTCCTGACCGACCGCGGGCTGGACGCGGCGCTGTCGGCGGTGGCGTCGCGGTGCGCGGTGCAGGTGCGGGTGGAGGTGGACCTCGCGGAGCGGCCGGCTCCGGCGATCGAGGGGATCGCCTACTTCACGGTGTCGGAACTGCTGCAGAACATCAGCAAGCACGCGCGGGCCACCTGGGCGGCCGTCGAGGTGTGGCGGGTGGAGAACCGGCTGATGCTGCAGGTCGTGGACAACGGCGTGGGCGGGGCGGACGTCTCCAAGGGGTCCGGCCTGGCGGGACTGGCGGAGCGGCTCGACGCGGTGGACGGGATCCTCGTGGTCGACTCGCCTCCCGGTGGGCCCACGCGGATCACGGCGGAGCTGCCGTGGCGCGAGGAGCGGGTGCGGCAGGTTCGGTGAGCGCCGGCCGGGACACGGGGCGCCCTGCCCGGCACTCCACCCGGCCACCCGGCATCCGCCCCCATGTCCCCCGGCTCCCCTCCCTCGCATCCCCTGTCTCCCCGATCGCCTCCCCCGAGACCCCCCTGATTCCCGTGGCCCGGCCGCATCCGCCCCCGGATGCTGGAATGCTGGACCCGTCGTACGGGCGGGCGGGCGTGGAGACGGGGGAACGAGGACCGTGGAGGACAGGGTGCGGGTGGTCATCGCCGAGGATTCCGTGCTGTTGAGGGAGGGCCTGACGCGGCTGCTGACCGACCGCGGGCACGAGGTCGTCGCCGGGGTGGGCGACGGCGGGGCGCTGATCAAGACCATCACCGAGCTGGACGCGCAGGGCGAGCTGCCGGACGTGGTGGTGGCCGATGTGCGGATGCCGCCGACGCACACCGACGAAGGGGTCCGGGCCGCGGTGCAACTGCGCAAGGCGCACCCCGGGCTCGGTGTGCTGGTGCTCTCGCAGTACGTGGAGGAGCGCTACGCCACGGAACTGCTGGCGGGCTCCAGCCGCGGTGTCGGCTATCTGCTCAAGGACCGGGTGGCCGAGGTGCGGGAGTTCGTGGACGCGGTGGTGCGGGTGGCCCGGGGCGGTACGGCCCTGGACCCGGAGGTGGTCGCGCAGCTGCTCGGGCGCAGCCGCAAGCAGGACGTGCTCGCGGGGCTCACCCCCAGGGAGCGGGAGGTCCTGGGGCTCATGGCGGAGGGGCGGACGAACTCGGCGATCGCCAGGCAGCTCGTGGTGAGCGACGGAGCCGTCGAGAAGCACGTCAGCAACATCTTCCTGAAGCTCGGGCTCTCCCCGAGCGAGGGCGACCACCGGCGGGTGCTGGCCGTGCTCACCTACCTGAACTCCTGACCCGTGCGCCCGTGCGGCCGCACGGGCGGTCCGGCGGCCGCCGGACCGCGAACCACGGGACGAACGGGAGCGTCTTCGGGACAAGCGCCCGGAGGGCCGGACATCATGGCAGTCCAGGACGACGGGCCGTCTCAGGATCACGTCCATCTTGTGGATGGCCCCAGGAAGGCGACCCTTACGGACGTAGGGTTGATTTTGGGAAGGCCTGCGGGAGGGCCTAGTCCCGGACAGCCGCCTCGAGGGAGGTCCAGTTCAGTGACCAGCCAGGTCAGTAGCCCAGCGGAGCAGGCCGACGGAGCGGACGGAACCGTCGTGGGAGCGCAGCGCGAGCCGGCGGGGACGAAGGACGTCCGCCGGTTGGACCGGGTGATCATCAGGTTCGCGGGGGACTCGGGTGACGGTATGCAGCTCACCGGTGACCGTTTCACCTCCGAGACCGCGTCGTTCGGCAACGACCTGTCGACGCTGCCGAACTTCCCGGCCGAGATCCGGGCGCCCGCCGGCACCCTGCCGGGCGTGTCGTCGTTCCAGCTGCACTTCGCCGACCACGACATCCTCACCCCCGGTGACGCGCCGAACGTGCTGGTGGCGATGAACCCGGCCGCGTTGAAGGCGAACATCGGCGACCTGCCGCGCGGCGCGGAGGTGATCGTCAACACGGACGAGTTCACCAAGCGGGCGCTGCAGAAGGTCGGGTACGAAACGAGTCCGCTGGAGGACGGGTCCCTCGACGGCTACCAGGTGCACCCGGTGCCGCTGACCACGCTGACGGTGGAGGCGCTCAAGGAGTTCGACCTCAGCCGCAAGGAGGCCGAGCGCAGCAAGAACATGTTCGCGCTCGGGCTGCTGAGCTGGATGTACCACCGGCCGACCGAGGGCACGGAGAAGTTCCTGCGGACCAAGTTCGCCAGGAAGCCGGACATCGCCGCCGCGAACATCGCCGCGTTCCGCGCGGGCTGGAACTTCGGTGAGACGACGGAGGACTTCGCGGTCTCCTACGAGGTCGCCCCGGCCGCCACGGCGTTCCCGCCGGGCCTGTACCGCAACATCTCCGGCAACCTGGCCCTGTCCTACGGGCTGATCGCGGCCTCCCGGCAGGCGGACCTGCCGCTGTTCCTGGGCTCGTACCCGATCACCCCGGCCAGCGACATCCTGCACGAGCTGAGCCGGCACAAGAACTTCGGGGTGCGCACCTTCCAGGCCGAGGACGAGATCGCCGGCATCGGCGCGGCGCTCGGCGCGGCCTTCGGCGGTTCGCTGGCGGTGACGACGACGAGCGGGCCGGGCGTGGCGCTGAAGTCCGAGACGATCGGTCTGGCCGTCTCGCTGGAGCTGCCGCTGCTGATCGTGGACATCCAGCGCGGCGGCCCGTCCACCGGTCTGCCCACCAAGACCGAGCAGGCGGACCTGCTGCAGGCGATGTACGGCCGCAACGGCGAGGCGCCGGTCCCGGTGGTGGCGCCCCGCACCCCGGCGGACTGCTTCGACGCCGCGCTGGAGGCCGCGCGGATCGCGCTGACCTACCGGACCCCGGTGTTCCTGCTGTCCGACGGCTACCTGGCCAACGGCTCCGAGCCCTGGCGGATCCCGGAGCCGGACGAACTGCCCGACCTCAGGGTGCAGTTCGCGCAGGGCCCCAACCACACCCTGGACGACGGCACCGAGGTGTTCTGGCCGTACAAGCGCGACGAGCGGACGCTGGCCCGCCCGTGGGCGATCCCGGGCACGCCGGGCCTGGAGCACCGCATCGGCGGCATCGAGAAGCAGGACGGCACGGGCAACATCTCCTACGACCCGGCCAACCACGACTTCATGGTCCGCACCCGGCAGGCGAAGGTCGACGGCATCGACGTCCCGGACCTGGAGGTCGACGACCCGCACGGCGCGCGGACCCTGGTGCTGGGCTGGGGTTCGACGTACGGGCCGATCACGGCCGCGGTGCGGCGGCTGCGCGCGGCCGGGGAGGCGATCGCGCAGGCGCACCTGCGGCACCTCAACCCCTTCCCGCGCAATCTCGGCACGGTGCTGCGGGGTTACGACAAGGTGGTGGTCCCCGAGATGAACCTCGGGCAGCTCGCCACCCTCATCCGGGCGAAGTACCTGGTCGACGCCCACTCGTACAACCAGGTCAACGGTATGCCGTTCAAGGCGGAGCAGCTCGCCACGGCGCTCAAGGAGGCCATCGATGGCTGAGACGTCCACGGAAGGCACGGGCACGATCGAGGCGCTTTCCCTCGTCCCGAAGGCCGCGGGACGGCAGTCGATGAAGGACTTCAAGTCCGATCAGGAGGTGCGCTGGTGCCCCGGCTGCGGCGACTACGCGATCCTCGCCGCCGTGCAGGGCTTCATGCCCGAGCTGGGCCTGGCCAGGGAGAACATCGTCTTCGTCTCCGGCATCGGCTGCTCGTCCCGGTTCCCGTACTACATGAACACCTACGGGATGCACTCCATCCACGGCCGCGCGCCGGCCATCGCCACGGGTCTGGCGGCCTCCCGCCGCGACCTGTCGGTGTGGGTCGTCACCGGTGACGGCGACGCGCTGTCCATCGGCGGCAACCACCTCATCCACGCCCTGCGCCGCAACGTCAACCTCAAGATCCTGCTGTTCAACAACCGGATCTACGGCCTGACCAAGGGCCAGTACTCCCCGACCTCCGAGGTCGGCAAGATCACCAAGTCGACGCCGATGGGCTCGCTGGACGCGCCCTTCAACCCGGTGTCGCTGGCGATCGGCGCGGAGGCGTCCTTCGTGGCGCGCACGATCGACTCCGACCGCAAGCACCTGACCGAGGTGCTGCGGCAGGCCGCCGCCCACCCGGGGACGGCCCTGGTGGAGATCTACCAGAACTGCAACATCTTCAACGACGGCGCCTTCGACGCCCTGAAGGACAAGCAGCGGGCCGAGGAGGCCGTGATCCGGCTGGAGCACGGGCGGCCCGTCCGCTTCGGCGCCGGTCTGTCGAAGGGCGTCGTACGGGACCAGCTGACCGGCGACCTGAGGGTGGTCGCGGTGACGCCGGAGAACGAGGACCGGATCCTGGTGCACGACGCGCACTCCGTGTCGCCGACCACGGCCTTCGCCCTGTCCCGGCTCGCCGACCCGGACACCCTGCACCACACGCCGATCGGCGTGTTCCGCTCCGTCGAGCGGCCCGTCTACGACACGCAGATGGCCGACCAGCTCGACACCGCGATCGAGCGGCACGGCAAGGGCGACCTCACCGCGCTGCTGGCCGGCGGGGACACCTGGACCGTGGTCGGCTGACGCCGCCGGAGGTTCACGAGGCCCGGGCCCGCGCCGCCCGGGCCTCGTCGTACGCGGCGCGCGCCCGCTGCACGTCGGCCATCCGCCGCTGGGTCCACAGCGCCAGCCCCCGCACCTGCTCCGCCGCCTCGCGCCCCAGCCCGGTGAGGGAGTAGTCGACGCGCGGAGGGATCACGGGCCTGGCGTCGCGGTGGACCAGGCCGTCGCGCTCCAGCGTCTGGAGGGTCTGGGTGAGCATCTTCTCGCTGACGCTCCTGCCCTGGCCGTTGATCTCACGCCGCAGCTCGCTGAAGCGGTGGGGGCGCTCCAGGAGGGCGATCAGCACCAGGACGCCCCAGCGGCTGGTGACGTGTTCGAGCACCAGCCGGTGCGGGCACATGGTCTCGCCGTCGCCGCCCCTATCACTTACCGTCATGCCAGTACCTTACTTCTAAGTGGGTACTTTCACATAGTTAGCGCTCCTCCTAGGGTTAGTGCAAGACGCACCCCACAAGGAGAGTTCCGATCATGAGCATCGTCGTCACGGGAGCCACCGGACACCTCGGCCGTCACGTCGTGGAGCAGCTGCTGGAGAAGGTCCCGGCCGAGCGGATCACCGCCGTCGTCCGCACCCCGCAGAAGGCCGCCGGCCTCGCGGCCCGGGGAGTGCGGATCGCGGTCGCCGACTACAACGACCCCGAGACGTTCGGCGGCCTGTTCTCGGCGGGCGACAAGGTGCTGCTGATCTCCGGCAACGAGTTCGACAAGGGCCGTGTCCGGCAGCACCGGACGGTCATCGAGGCCGCGCGGGCCGCCGGTGCCGCCCTGCTCGCCTACACCAGCGCCCCCGGCAGCCTGAGCGCCGCGCTCGCCGACGACCACCGCGGCACCGAGGAGGCGCTGCTGGCCTCCGGTGTGCCGTACGTGCTGCTGCGCAACGGCTGGTACCACGAGAACTACACCGAGAACCTCGCCCCGGTGCTGGAGCACGGCGCCGTCGTCGCCGCCGCGGGCGAGGGCCGGGTCTCCTCCGCCTCCCGCGCCGACTACGCCGCCGCGGCCGTCGCCGTGCTCACCGGCGAGGGGCACGAGAACAGGACCTACGAGCTGGGCGGCGACGAGGCGTGGAGCTTCGCCGAGTACGCGGCCGAGCTGAGCCGGCAGACCGGCAGGGAGATCACCTACAACGCGGTCACGCCCGAGGCGCTCACCGGCATCCTGGCCGGCGCCGGCCTGCCCGAGCCGCTGGCCGCGGTCCTCGCCGGGGTGGACGCCTGCATAGAGAAGGGCGAGCTGGTCGTCTCCACGGGCGACCTGTCCCGGCTGATCGGCCGCCCGACCACGCCGATCTCGCAGGCCGTCACCGCCGCGCTCAAGGGCTGACTCCCCCGCCGGACCGTGCGGGCACCGCCCCCGCCTGTCATGACCGTATGGCGATACGGACATGACAGGCGGGGGTTTCCGGCGTTACCTTCTTCCGGAGCAGCGCGTGAGGAGGAGGGCCCATGACCGGGAAGCCGAGGGGCGAGCGGCACATAGGACTGCTGAACGGCTTCGCGGCCTACGGGATGTGGGGGCTCGTCCCCCTGTTCTGGCCGCTGCTGAAGCCCGCGGGAGCGGTGGAGATCCTGGCCCACCGGATGGTGTGGTCGCTGGCCTTCGTCGCCGTCGCGCTGCTCGTCGTACGGCGCTGGGCCTGGCTGGGCGAGCTGCTGCGGCAGCCGCGCAAGCTGGGGCTCGTCACCGTCGCCGCGGCCGTCATCACCGTCAACTGGGGCGTCTACATCTGGGCGGTGAACGCCGGGCACGTCGTCGAGTCCTCGCTCGGCTACTTCATCAACCCGCTGGTCACCATCGCGATGGGCGTGCTGCTGCTGAAGGAGCGGCTGCGGCCGGTGCAGTGGGCGGCGGTCGGGATCGGCTGCGCGGCCGTCCTGGTGCTGACCGTCGGTTACGGCCGGCCGCCGTGGATCTCGCTCTGCCTGGCCTTCTCCTTCGCCACGTACGGGCTGGTGAAGAAGAAGGTGAACCTCGGCGGCGTGGAGTCGCTGGCCGCCGAGACCGCGATCCAGTTCCTGCCCGCGCTCGGCTACCTGCTGTGGCTCGGCGCGCAGGGCGGGGCCACCTTCACGGAACAGGGGCCGGGACACGCGGCGCTGCTCGCCGCCACCGGCGTCGTCACCGCGCTGCCGCTGGTGTGCTTCGGCGCGGCCGCGATCCGCGTGCCCCTGTCCACGCTGGGCCTGCTGCAGTACCTGGCGCCGGTCTTCCAGTTCCTGCTCGGCGTCGTCTACTTCGGCGAGGCCATGCCGCCCGAGCGCTGGGCCGGCTTCGCGCTGGTGTGGCTGGCGCTGGTCCTGCTCACCTGGGACGCGCTGCGCGCCGCGCGCCGGGCCGCCCGCACGCTCGCCACCGGGATCGGCGTGCCCAGGACCGCCATGGCGACGGGCACCGTGAGCGCCGCGCGGAAGACGCAGAGCGTCCCCTGCGGGCCGGAGCCGGATCCGGCCGACGCCAGGCCGTAGACGGCGGTCACCGCCCGGGCGCCGAGCGCGGAGCCGGACCGGCCCGCCGTGTCCGGCGGTCCGCCCGCCGGACCCTGCTCCGGCGCGGCGGCCCCGGTCGTCGCCGCGATCGCCGCCGGCCCGCGGGCCGGCGGCGAAGGCCGCCCCGGCCGGGAACGGCGTCGGCGGCATCGGGGCGTACGGCCGGTCCGTGCCGGCCGGCGGTGAGCGGGAAGAGCGTGTCGCGGACGGCGCGGACCCGCTCCGGCTCCTCCCGCGTGACGGTGACGTCCACTCCCGCCGGCAGCCGGCTGCGTCCGTCCCGGGCCACCAGGTCGGCGGGTTCGCGCAACACCTCGAAGTGCGCGAAGTCGCCCGGGCCCCCCGTCGCCGCCAGCTCCAGGCACGGGCTCCGGGGCCGAAGCGGAAGGGCTTCCCCTCGTACGAGGTTAGGGTCGGCCGGGGGGCGCCCCGGCATTTCCGTTGTCCGCTCGGTCAGGTGACCACTATGAATGGTCACATGACCGAGACACCCGCACCCCTGCACTGGAAACTCGTCGTCGATGCCGGCGATCCGCACGCGCAGGCCGACTTCTGGGCCGCCGCGCTGCGCTACGAGATCGAGGACAACAGCGCGCTCATCGAGGAGCTGCTCGGCCTCGGCACCGTACCGGCCGCCCTCACCGTCGAGTTCCACGGCCGGCTCGCCTGGCGGGACCTGATCGCCGTACGGCATCCCGACGATCCGGTCGACGCACGGAGCGGCGCCGGGCTGGGGCGGCGGCTTCTCTTCCAGCGCGTGCCGGAGGCCAAGACGGTCAAGAACCGGCTCCACATCGACCTGCACGCGGCCGGGGGCCGGCGCGAGGACGAGGTGGCACGGCTGGAGGGGCTGGGGGCGAGCGTGCTGCGGCGGGTGAAGGAGCCGGGCGGGGAGTGGACCGTGATGGCGGATCCGGAGGGGAACGAGTTCTGCGTCCAGTAAGGAGCGCGAAGTCCGTGACCTGTTAAGGACCTTGACGGAGAGTCAGCAACAGCTTCACCATCCAGGGACCCCATTCACTGTGGACTCCCCGTGGCGATCCCACGGGGTCTCCCCTGGAAGTCGGAGCTCCCCCATGAAGCTCTCCGTCTCCGCACGCGCGACGGCGGCCGGTGCCGTCGCCGCAGCCCTGCTGGTCACCGGCGGGTCCGTGGCCGGCGCCGCGCCCGCTCCCCGGGGCGCGGCCGCGGCGCCCGACATACCCGTGGCGAACGTCAAGGCCCATCTGACGCAGTTGCAGTCCATCGCCACCGCCAACGGCGGCAACCGCGCGCACGGCCGGGCCGGTTACCGGGCCTCGCTCGACTACCTGAAGGCCAGACTGGACGCGGCCGGATACACCACCACGGTCCAGCAGTTCACCGCCTCCGGCCGCACCGGCTACAACCTGATCGCCGACTGGCCCGGCGGCGACACCGGCCAGGTCGTGATGGCGGGCTCGCACCTCGACAGCGTCTCCTCCGGGCCCGGCATCAACGACAACGGCTCCGGCTCGGCCGCCGTCCTGGAGACCGCGCTGGCCGTGGCGCGGGCGCAGTACAAGCCCGCCAAGCACCTGCGGTTCGCCTGGTGGGGCGCGGAGGAACTGGGGCTGGTCGGCTCCCGCCACTACGTCAACGGCCTCTCCTCGGCGGACCGTTCGCGGATCAGCGGTTACCTGAACTTCGACATGATCGGCTCACCCAACCCCGGTTACTTCGTCTACGACGACGACCCGGCCATCGAGAAGACCTTCAAGGACTACTTCACCGGCATCGGCGTGCCCACGGAGATCGAGACCGAGGGCGACGGCCGCTCCGACCACGCGCCGTTCAAGAGCGCGGGCGTGCCGGTCGGCGGCCTCTTCACCGGCGCGAGCCGGACCAAGACCGCCGCGCAGGCCGCGAAGTGGGGCGGTACGGCGGGCCAGGCCTTCGACCGCTGCTACCACTCCTCCTGCGACACGACCGCCAACATCAACGACACGGCGCTGAACCGCAACAGCGACGCCCTCGCGCACGCGGTGTGGGAGCTGTCGCAGTAGCTCCCGCTCCCGGGGAACGGCCCCGGGGCTAACCCCGGGCGCGGGCGGTGAGGCGGTCCATGCGGGCCCGGGCGGACTCCAGCTGCCCGGCGTCGGCGGCGGCCGGGCCGCCCTCGGCGGCGAGCTCGCTCCACAGGCCGATGAGCTCGCCGCCCAGCTCCAGCCCCAGCAGCGGCTCGCGCACCGCGCGCCAGGCGGTGGCCGCGCTGTGCACGTTGCCGTACGCGGCCTCCGCGTCGCCCGCGCGGCGGTGGATGCCGGCCAGCTCCAGGGAGAGCCGGAGGGCGCGCACCGGGTCGCCCGCCAAGTAGGCGATGTAGGCGTCCAGTTCGCGGAGCCGGAGCACCTCGGGGTGCTCCGGCCCCAGGGTGTGCGACGCCTGCCTCACGGTCCGCTCCGCGAGTGCCGCGGCCGTCTCGATCCGCCCGTCCCTCACCGCCTCGTTGATCCGTGCGACCGGCTCCGCCAGGAGGGCGGGCGCCTCCCCGGGCCCGGTGCGGGGTCCGTCGTCGAGCACGGCCTCGGCCACGGCGTCGAAGCCGCGCGCCGGGGCCGGGTCGGGGTCGGGGTCGAGGGCGGCGGGCCCGCGGTCCAGGGCCGGGGAGGCGCCCGCCCTCCTGGCGGATGCGGGTCCGGTCCGCGGTTGCGGTCGCCGGGGCTGTGCGGGGCCGGGGGACTTCCCGTCCGCGGCCGGTGCCGGGGTGTCCGTCGGCACCGGCGCCTCCATGGCCGGCGGCGGGCCGAACCGTCCCGTCGGCGGCAGGACCGTCCCGGGGGGCGTGGCGCGGGGCGGCTCCGGGACGGCCCGCGGCTCGGACGGCGGTACGGGCTCGGCGGGCGCCCGGGGCCCGGGCGCGGTCCGCGGGGGGAACGCCGGCACGGCGTCCCGCACCGGTTCCGGCGCCGGGCGCGGGAGGCGGGTGGGCTCCTCCCGCGGGGGCCGGGCGGGCTCCGGCGCGGAGCCCGGGGCCGCCGCCGCCGGCGGCGGCGCGGGAGCCGGTGCCGCGGGCGCCGGCGGGACACCTCCCGTCCCGGCGGGCGCCGCGTCCGAGGGCGGCCCGGTGCGGACCGGCTCGGCCGTGCAGTGGCTGGAGCCGTCCGGATCGACCCGGAGCGGGACGACGTAGCCGATGCGGTCGTCGTGGACCGTGGCGTGGACGGGCCGGCCGCAGGCGAGGGCCATGCGGTGGAGGCGGTCCAGGACGGCCCGCTGGATCTCCTCGCCCGGCTCCGCGGCCACCGGGACGCCGCCGACCGACGCCCCGCCCGCACCCGGTCCGGCCCCGGGGACCCTGACCTCGATCGGCGCCGCCGCAGGGGCCGCCGCGTGCGCGGCCTGCTTCCGTTCCCGCTTCTTCCCGCGGCTGAGTCGAGCCATCGTCCCCTCATTCGGGCGTCGTACACCTACGGTCGAGTCTGTCCGCTCGCGCCGGGTTCTCACGTCACCGCGGTGTCACAGACTCGTCCCAAGGGCCGCGGGGATGGTCCCGGGGCGCGCGGGGCAGCATGAACACCGAGGTGGCGAGGCGGGAAGAGGGCACGGGGGCGGGGATGCGACAGGGACCGGAGATCTGGATCCGCGGACCGGTGGCCGTGCCGGAACCGGCGCCGCCGGGGTCCGCGCGCGCCCCGGCCACGGCACGGCGCCTCGCCTGGGTCGGCGCGCACGGCGGCGCCGGCGCCTCCACGCTCGCCGCCGTCTACGGCGGTCACGACTGCGGTCGCGCCTGGCCGGGCCCCGCCGGTCCGCGGTCGGTGCTGCTCGTCGCCCGGACGCACGCGGCCGGGCTGGAGGCCGTCGCCCGGGCCGTGGAGGCCTTCCGGCGCGGGCAGGTCCCGCCGGGGCTCGGCCTGGAGGCCGTCGTCCTCGTGGCGGACGCGCCGGGGCGGCTGCCGCGCCCGCTCGCCCGGCGGATCCGGTCCCTGGAGTCGGCCGTCGACGTCCACCGCGTGCCGTGGGTGCCGGCCTGGCGCCTGGGCGCCCCGGGCGGGCGCCTGCCCCGCGGGACGCGGGCGCTGGCCCGTCTGACGGGGGCGGCGCGCTGACGGCCGCGTCCCCGTCGGCGCGGGAGATCGCCGCGGCCGTGCGGTCCCGGAGGCTGCGCGCGGTCGACGTGGTCGCGGCGGCGCTCGACCGGATCGAGCGGGCCGATCCGGTGCTGTGCGCGTTCGTGGAGGTGTGGGGCGAGCAGGCGCTGCGGCGGGCCGGTGAGGTGGACGCGCGGGTGGGGGACGGCGAGCGGCTGCCGCTGGCCGGGGTGCCGGTCGCCGTGAAGGGCCGGCACGGGCTGCGCGCGGCCGGGCCGTTGCTCGCGGCCGGGTGCGTCGCCGTGGGCGCCACCTCCGTGCCCGGGCCGGGGACCGCCTGGCAGACCTGGGGGCTCGGGGCGCGCGGCCGTACCGTCAACCCGTGGCGGGCGGACCGTACGCCGGGCGGCTCCTCGGCCGGGGCCGCGGCGGCGGTGGCGGCCGGGCTGGTGCCGCTGGCGACCGGGAGCGACGGGGCCGGATCGGTGCGGATCCCGGCGGCGTGGTGCGGGGTCGCCGGGCTCAAGGTCACCAACGGCCGGTTGCCGGCGGGCGACCGCACGGGCCTGGCGGCGCCCGGTGTCCTGGCCGGCTCGGTGCCGGACGCGGCCCTGTGGTGGCGGGTGGTGTCGGGGGAGCCGGCGTCCGGGCCGGTGCGGTTTCCCGTCACCGCCGTCTGGTCCGCCGACCTCGGCTTCGCCGACCCCGACCCGGAGCCCGTGGCACTCGCCCGGGCGGCGGTCGAACGGCTCGTGGACGCCGGGGCGGTGCGGCTGGTACGGCCGCGGGTGCCGCTGCGGCTGGCGGATCCGGCGCCCGCCTGGCTCGCCCTGCGGACGCCCGGCGCCGACCCGGCCGGCGCCCGCCGGATCCGGGCGGCGAACGACCGGCGGCTGGCCCGGCTGCTCGGCGGCGCCCGGCTGCTGCTGACGCCGACGGCCCCCACCGCGCCGCACGGCCACGACGGTCCCGGTGACCGGTACTCGACGGCGCTCACCTGGGCGTTCAATCTGAGCGGTCACCCGGCGCTGAGCATCCCGGCGGGCCTGGGCGGCGACGGCTGCCCGGCCGGGCTGCAGCTGGTGGCGCCGCACGGGCGGGAGGGGCTGCTGCTGGCGGTGGCGGAGAGGACCCCTGGACATTTTCATGCATGCGCATATGATGCAGGTGCGTGTAATTGACTGCGTCTACTTTCTGGGGACCGCCATGACCCGCCGTTTCCTGTTCGTCCTGGGCAGCGCCCGTCGCGAGGGCAACTCCGAGCTGCTGGCCCGCCGGGCCGCCGAGCAGCTCCCCGCGGACGTGGAGCAGCAGTGGATCGACCTCGCCGACCACCCGCTGCCCGACTTCGAGGACCTGCGCCACGACAGCGACCACGTCCGGCCCCGGGAGGGCGACGTCGCCCTGCTGCTCGACGCGACGCTGGCGGCGACGGACATCGTGATCGTCTCGCCGCTGTACTGGTACTCGGTGTCCAGCCTCACCAAGCGCTACCTCGACTACTGGTCGGGCTGGCTGCGCACCCCCGGCCTGGACTTCAAGGAGACGCTGGCCGGACGCACCCTGTGGGGCGTCACCGCGCTCGCGCACGAGGAGCAGGAGGTCGCCGACCCGCTGGTCGGCACGCTGAACAACTCGGCCGCGTACATGGGGATGCGCTTCGGCGGCGTGCTGCTCGGCAACGGCAGCAAGCCCGGTGACGTCCTGAAGGACGACGCGGCGCTGACCCGCGCCAAGACGTTCTTCGCCCAGGAGGCGCCGCTCGCCCGCTTCCCGTACGAGACCCCCTGAGCGGGCCGGCGGGTCAGGGGCGGGAGCTGGGGGCGGACCCTGGTCCACGCCGGGCGGCACGCGCGTGGCCTGGTGGTAGTACATCCGCCAGCCCGCGGCTCCCTCCCCCTTGCGCCAGATCGAACTGTGCCGGGTCCTGACGTCGCCGAGCATCGTCTCGAACGTCAGGTGCACCAGGCCCGGCGCGAGCAGCACCCCCGAGATGTCCGAGGGCCGGTAGCGGGGCGCGTCCGGCGCGCTGCCCGGGTGGCCGGGCAGTCCGGCGAGCATCGTCTCGTACGTCCACCGCCGCCCCGACCCGCCGACCTCCACGAACTCCGGGTCGAGGAGCCGCGCGGCGCGCTCCCGTACCGCGCGGACGTCCGGGTCCATGAGCTGCAGTTCGGCCGCGATCGCCTGGTTCACCTGCTCCGTGGCGCTGTCCATGGACGTACTCCACCGGGCCCGCCCGCCCCGCCGCAACCGCGTTCGCCCGCCGCCGCCCGGGCCGGCGTTCCCGTCCGGGCGTCCCCTAGACCGTGATGTCCTTCGCCGTGAAGCGCGCCCAGGCCGCCGAGCCGAACACCGCCGCGTACAGGGCCTGCAGGCCGAGGTTGTCCAGGAGGCCGTCCCGGTGGACCGGGTCGCGCATGAGGTCGGCGAAGGACAGCCAGTGGTGGGAGAACAGGTACGGGTGGAGGGCGTGCAACTGGGGGATCTGGTCGAGGATCTGGACGGTGATCAGCAGGCCGACGGTGGTGGCCATCGCCGCGACGCCGCTGTTGGTCAGCGTCGAGACGAACAGGCCGAGCGCCGCGATGCCGGTCAGTGACGCGGCGACGGCCAGGGCGACCAGCAGGGCCCGGCCCAGTCCCGCGGCGAAGCCGATCCGGGTGCCGGAGAGGGTCGTCAGGTCGCCGAGCGGGAAGAGCAGGGCACCGGCCACGAGCGCCGAGACGGCGACCACCAGGGTGGCGACCAGGCAGAAGACCAGCACGGTCGCGTACTTGGTGAGCAGCAGACGGCCTCGGCCGGCGGGGGCGACCAGCAGGTAGCGCAGGGTGCCGGCGTTCGCCTCGCCGGCGATGGCGTCGCCCGCGACGACGCCGACCGCCATGGGCAGGAAGAACGGCAGTGTGGCGGCCAGCGCGGTGAAGACCAGGAAGAGGCCGTTGTTGGTGATCTGCGAGATGAACGCCGGTCCGCCGCCCCCGCCGGACGGCGGGCCGTCGCCCGTCTCGATCCGGACGGCGATCCCGACGAGGACCGGCACGGCCGCCAGCACCCCGAGCAGCGCCAGGGTGCGCCGGCGCCGGAAGGTGGTCAGCAGCTCGCTGCGCAGCAGCCCGAGGGGCCACGACGGCCCCGGAGCGCGCACGGTGGGGGCGGCCTCAGCCCGCGACATCGAACCCCTCCCCCGTCAGCGCCACGAACACGTCCTCCAGCGAGGCCCGTTCGACCCCGAAGCCGCGCACCCGGACCCCCGCCGCCACCAGGGCGGCGTTCACCTCGGCGAGGTCGCGGCCGGGGGGAGCGCCGGTCACCCGGTCGCCGGTGACGGCGACGTCGCCGACGCCCTGCTCCTTCAGCACCCGGGCCGCGTCCGCCGGGTCCGGCGTGGTCACCACCAGCCGGCCGCGCGCGCCGGCGGCCAGGTCGGCGACCGCGCCCTGGGCGGTCAGACGGCCCCGCGCCATCACCGCCGCGTGCGTGCACACCTGCTCGATCTCGTCGAGCAGGTGCGAGGAGAGGAAGACGGTCGTGCCGTCCGAGGCGAGCTCGCGTACCAGCGCGCGGATCTCCCGCATGCCCTGCGGGTCGAGGCCGTTGGTCGGCTCGTCGAGCACCAGGAGCCTGCGCGGCCGGAGCAGGGCGGCCGCGAGCCCGAGGCGCTGCTTCATGCCCAGCGAGTACGCCTTCGCCTTCTTGCCCGCGGCGGCCGTCAGGCCCACCCGGTCCAGGGCCGCGGCGACCCGGGCGCGCCGGGTGCGCGGATCGGCGGTCGGGTCGGCGGCGTCGTAGCGCAGCAGGTTGTCGCGGCCGGAGAGGAAGCCGTACGGGGCCGGGCCCTCGATGAGGGCGCCGACGTGCGGCAGCACGGCGCGGGCCGCCCGGGGCATGGGCCGCCCCAGCAGCCGCGCGGTGCCCGAGGTCGGCTCGACGAGCCCCATCAGCATGCGGATGGTGGTGGTCTTGCCGGAGCCGTTCGGGCCGAGGAAGCCGAAGACGCTGCCCGCCGGGACGGTCAGGTCCAGGCCGTCGACGGCGAGCTGTCCGCCGCGGTAGCGCTTGGTGAGCGCGCGGGTGGCGATGACCGGTTCCCCGGCTGCGGCGCCCGCGCCCGCCGGGTCCGGCCCCGTGCCGGGCGGCTGGCCCATCGGCTCCCCCGATCCGTCGTGTCCGTGCGGCACCGCCGCGCGGGGGCCGGCCCCTGCGCGGCGGTGTCGCGGCGTACGTCCCTACTTCCCGGCGCCGGCCGCCTTCACCAGCGCGTCCTTGGTGACGGCACCCACGTACACCGTGCCGTCGTCCGTGATCAGGGCGTTGACCAGGCGGGTGCTGAAGACGGTGCCGGAGCCGAACTTCCCGGAGACCGGGTCGCCGAGCGAGTCCAGGAAGCCGCCGAGGTCGCCGCCGGCGCCGGCGGCGGGCAGGCCCTCGCCGCCGGTGTCGAAGGTCGCGACGGTGTTCCAGCCCTCGCCGATCGTCTTCGGGCCGTCGGGGCCGCCGAGGCCCCCGGCGAGGCCGTCCGCGGACTTCGGGGCGCGTTCGCCGCGTTCGGCGTGGTGCCCGGCCAGGTCGCCGTCCTCGGTGACCTTCGCGCCCCTGGGCGGCGTGAAGTCGAAGGCCGACGCGGGCGGCCGGGCGAAGCTGACCCGGGTGAAGCCCGCGTCCACGACGGCGGCGCCGCCGCTCGCCGGGGTCAGCGTGAACTTCAGCGGCAGGCCCGTCTCGGCGTCCACGGCCACGCTGATCGCACCGACCGTGGAACCGGACTGCTTCGGCTCGATGAGCAGCTTGTACGCGTCGCGGCCGGCGACCTGCGCGGTGCCGTCGACGGTGACGGAGGTCGTGTCGTCGACGGCCTTCAGCGCCTCCTCGGCGAAGTCCTTCGGCGTGGCCGGGGGCCGCCGCTCCTCGTCCCGCGCGCTCTCGGCGACGGTGCCGTGGTAGACCTCGTTGGACTCGCTGTCGTAGCCCCAGACGTCCGTGCCGTTGCGGATGAGGCTGTACTCGGCGGCGTTCTCCAGCAACGACAGCTTCTGCCGGTCGGGGCCGTCGGCGGCTATGCGCAACGTGTGCGTGCCGGAGGCGAGTTCGGTGAGCTTGGCCGACGGGTCGGCGGAGGAACCGCCGTCGTCCGGCCGTGCGGCGCCGGACAGCAGGCCGCTCTCCAGACCGCCCAGGTTCGGCAGACCGAGGTCGGTGCTGATCTTCACCGTGCCGGACAGCTGCTCGACGTCCGACTTCGCGATCTTCTCGACGAGCTGCTGGGCGGTGATCTTCGGGAGGTCGGGGTCACCGGAGTCGGCGAGCGCGGGAACGAGCCCGATCGTCGCGGCCGCCACTCCCATCACCGCGACCGGGACCACGTACCGGGCGGCCCTGCGCCGGCCCGCGCGCGGGTCGCCGGCCTCCCCGGCGGTCGTGTTGTCGTCGGATGCGTACGGTGCCATGTGTGCCCTACCTCCGTTGTCGGCGGCGGCTGTCCGTCCGTGTTCACTGCACGCGCCCCCGCCGCTCCCGGCTTCGCGTGAGCGGGGGGACCCATCCCTGAGCCGCCATTCTCACCCGAATGGGTGAGGATTGGTGTTTTCCGTGGTTTCCATCTGACCAAATCGGCCGGACGGATGCGTCAGACCCCGGGCTCAACTCCGTGTACTGCTGCGGTATGACACGCGCGGGCGGCGCCTCCCCCGACCCGTAGGGGTCGTGGGGGGACGCCGCCCGTTCCCCGTTCGTCCTCGTGAGATGGGTCACGTCCCGGCGCGAGGCGCCCCGGGACGGCGGGCCCTAGCCGGCCCGGTGCACCACCGCGTCGCACAGTTCCACCAGTGCCCCCTTCGCCGCGCACTCCGGCAGCGGGGCCAGCGCCGCCCGGGCCTCCTCGGCGTAGCGCACGGTGTCCCGCCGGGCCTGTTCCAGCGCCGGGTGGACGCGCAGCCGGCGCAGGGCCTCCGCGTGCCGGGCGTCGTCGGTCAGGTCGGAGTCCAGCAGCTCGCACAGGGCGACGTCCTCGGCCAGGCCCAGCCGGGCCGCCCGCTCCCGCAGCCGCAGCACCGGCAGCGTGGGGATGCCCTCGCGCAGGTCCGTGCCGGGCGTCTTGCCGGACTCGTGGGAGTCGGAGGCGATGTCCAGCACGTCGTCCGCGAGCTGGAAGGCCACCCCGAGCCGCTCCCCGTACTGGGTCAGGACGTCGACGACCGTCTCGTGGGCGCCGGACATCATCGCGCCGAACCGGCACGACACCGCCACCAGCGAGCCGGTCTTGCCGCCCAGCACGTCGAGGTAGTGGTCGACCGGATCCCGCCCGTCCTGCGGCCCCGCCGTCTCCAGGATCTGCCCGGTGACCAGCCGTTCGAACGCCACGGCCTGCACCCGCACGGCCTCCGGCCCGAGGTCGGCGAGGATCTGCGAGGCGCGCGCGAAGAGGAAGTCGCCGGTGAGGACCGCGACGGAGTTGCCCCAGCGGGTGTTCGCGCTGGACACCCCGCGGCGCACCTCGGCCTCGTCCATCACGTCGTCGTGGTACAGCGTGGCGAGGTGGGTCAGCTCCACGACGACGGCCGACGGCACGATCCCGGGCGCGTGCCGGTCGCCGAACTGTGCGCAGAGCATCACGAGCAGCGGCCGGAACCGCTTGCCGCCGGCGCGCACCAGGTGCTGGGCGGCCTCGGTGATGAAGGGCACCTCGCTCTTGGTCGCCTCGAGCAACCCTTCCTCGACAGCCGTCAACCCGGCCTGGACATCGGCTTCCAGAGCCTGGTCCCGCACGCTCAGCCCGAACGGCCCGACGACGGTCACGAGGGGTCTCCTGTCTGCTGGTGTCTACTGGCGATTACGCGGTTTGTCGATACGTCGCTGCCCTCACTCAAGTCAGCGTATCCGGTCACGTTTCGATCACTGCCAGCGCCCACTCCCCCGGTCGTGACGTCGCCCGACCGGGAACGGCCCTCCCGGGCCGGGGGTGTCGGATCACACACGGAGCGTCCTCGGCCGGCCGGCGGGAACCGGCCGGTGGAGCGGCCCGCCGGAAAGCGGCGACCCGCGCCCCGGGTCACGCCATATAGCCCCTATTCCGGCATACAGTCCATTTCTCCACCGTGCCCGATTTGACATAGAAAGCAATTGGAATTCCCCTTGGCGGGAAATGCACTTCGAGCTCACGATCAGTGAAGTAAATCACTCACGGTCCCCGCGTCCCGTCGCGCCGGACACCGCCGTTCCGCCTTTCCGGAAGCGCGAGTTGGGCTTGGCGACCGCAAAGGATCAAGTGCCCCATAAACCCCATGACAAGATCGAAGGGGGTTTTATGTGACGTCGGCACTTGTTCCCGACATGTGCTCTCGCATACGTTCCGGGCCTGCCGGGCGGACGCCGAATCCTGCCGCCGCCCGAGCCACCCGATGACCACTTCACTCACGTACGGCAGGAGCGGGGGACCCAGGCAAGCCGCCGGACCGGGCATCGCACCGGAACGGCTCGGGGTGAAGCCGCGCTCACGCGGCCGGGCACCTCCCGCCCGAACCCGACAGCTCACCTCGCAGGCGTCGGAGAGGAACACCGCAATGCCCGGACGAGGCAACCACCGCCGCCCCAGGACCAACCCCCTCATCCGAGGTGTCGTCGCCGCCGGCACCGGCGGAGCCGCCCTCACGCTCCCCCTCCTGGGCGCGACCGCCGCGAACGCCGCCCAGCCGCCCCGGATCGCGCAGACCACCGTCCAGTCCGCCGCCCAGGCGGTCCAGACGCCCCGGCCCCTGACGTACACCGTGGTCAAGGGCGACACGCTCTACCGGATCGCAAAGACCCACGACGTGCGCGGCGGATGGCGCCAGCTGTACGAGGACAACCGCGCGGCCGTCGGCGACGACCCGGGGCTGATCCACCCGGGCCTCGAACTCCAGGTCAAGACGGCGAAGGCGAAGGCCGGCGACACCGCCGGCACCACTGACGCCGAGGGCACCGCCGACACCACCGACGCCGAGGGCGCCGCGGACGCCCAGGCGGGCACGGCGGCCGGGCCGGCGGCGAAGGCCGCCGGATCCGTCGCCGACGCCGTCCCGGTCGCCGCGAAGACCTACCCGGACAACCTCGACGGCTGGATCCGCGAAGCGCTGGACATCATGGCGCAGCACGGGATCCCGGGGACCTACGAGGGCATCCACCGCAACATCATGCGCGAGTCCTCCGGCAACCCGCTGGCCGTCAACAACTGGGACTCCAACGCCGCCGCCGGCACCCCGTCCAAGGGCCTGCTCCAGGTCATCGACCCGACCTTCCAGGCCTACCACGTGCCCGGCACCTCGTGGGACCCGTTCGACCCGGTCGCCAACATCACCGCGGCCTGCAACTACGCGGCCCAGCGGTACGGCTCGATCGACAACGTCAACGGCCCGTACTAGGCCGCGGCCCGGGCGAGGCGGGTGCGGGCGGGCGCCCGCTCGCACCCGCCCGTACCCGACCGGGTCAAGAAGCGCCGAAGAGCCGCTCGAGGACGACGGCGATGCCGTCGTCCTCGTTCGACAGGGTGACCTCGTCGGCGACGGCCTTGAGTTCGGGGTGGGCGTTGGCCATGGCGACGCCACGGGCGGCCCAGTCGAACATGGGGATGTCGTTGGGCATGTCGCCGAAGGCGATGGTCCGCTCCGGGCCCAGCCCCAGGCGCTCGGCGGCCAGCGCCAGACCGGTCGCCTTGGTGATGCCGCACGGCTGGAGCTCGACGGTGCCGGGCCCGGACATGGTGACCGTAGCGAGGGAACCGACCACCGAGCGCGCGGTCGCCGCCAGTTCGTCGTCGCTCAGGCGCGGATGGCGCATCAGCACCTTGCTGATCGGCGCGCACCACAGGTCCTCGCGGCGCGCGACCCGCAGGGCGGGCAGCGTCGGGTGCGGCATCAGGTAGCCAGGCTCGATGAGCGTGAGCCCGTCGACCCCGTCCTGGTCGACCGCGGCGTACACCTCCCCCACCTCGGCCTCGACCTTCTCCAGCGCGGTCTCGGCCAGCTCCCGGTCCAGGGTGACGGACCACAGCAGCCGGTCCGCGCCGGCGTCGTACACCTGCGCGCCCTGCCCGCACACCGCGAGCCCTTCGCAGCCGAGGTCGTCCAGGAGCGGCCGTACCCTCGGCGCCGGACGTCCCGTCACCACCAGATGCCGGGCACCGGCCCGCGCCACCCGCGCGAGCGCGGCGAGGGACCGGTCGGAGAGGGTGTCGTCGCCGCGCAGCAGCGTTCCGTCCAGGTCGGTGGCGATGAGTGAGTACGGGGTGGGAGCGGCCATGATCAGAGAATACGGACAGCGCGCCCGTCCCATTCACCACGCGCGGGGCGCACACCGCTCCCCGGGGCGCGCGCCCGCGGGGCGGTTTCCGGCATCGCCGGGTACAGGCCGGTTGAAGGCCTCTGCACCACTTGGCGGCAACTTGCTCCGCTACCTACCGTCAGGGCGGTCCCGGGCGGTACCTTCCCTGTGTCCAGGGGGGACTTGATCGGGGGGTCGAGTTGAGCGGTGGACGCATTCGCGTGCTGAGGACCGGGGAGCTCGGCGAGGGGGACAGGGAGCGCTGGCGGGAGCTGCGCGCCGCGGCAGGAACGCCGCGCAACCCGTTCATGGAACCGGAGTTCACCGAGGCCGTGGGCCGGGTACGGCCGCGGGCCCGGGTCGCCGTGATCCACGACGGGCCCGAACCGGCCGGCTTCCTGCCCTACGAGCGGGGCCCGCTCGGGCAGGGCCGGGCCATCGGGCTCGGGGTGTCGGACAGCCAGGGGGCGGTGCTGCGCCCGGGTCTCGCCCTGCGGGCCGGTGAACTGCTGCGGGCCTGCTCGCTGTCGAGCTACGCCTTCGACAACCTGGGCGCGGAGCAGGAGGTGTTCGTCCCCTACGCCGCCGAGGAGCACGCCACGTACGTCATCGACGTGGAGAAAGGCTACGAGACCTACGAGTCCGTGCTGCGCGCCCGGTCGCCGAAGTTCCTGAAGACCACCCTCGCCAAGGAGCGGCGGATGGGCCGCCAGGTCGGCGGGCTGCGGTTCGTCTTCGACGAGCGCGACCCGGCCGCGCTGCGCACGCTCATGGAGTGGAAGTCGGCCCAGTACCGCCGGACGGGCCGCCGGGACCGGTTCGCACAGGAGTGGATCACCCGGCTCGTGGCGCGGCTCGCCGCGACCCGGACGCCGCAGTGCGCGGGCACGCTGTCCGTGCTGTACGCCGCGGACCGCCCGGTCGCCGCGCACTTCGGGTTGCGCTCGGCCTCGGTGCTGGCCTGCTGGTTCCCGGCGTACGACCCGGAGTTCGCGAAGTACTCCCCGGGGCTGGTGCTGCATCTGCGGATGGCGCGGGCGGCGGCCGGCCAAGGGATCGGCCTGCTCGACCTGGGCCGGGGCGCGGCCGAGTACAAGGACGCGCTGAAGACCGGCGAACTGCCCGTGTACGAGGGGGCGGCGACGCGTTGGGGGGCGGGCGCCGCGCTGCACCGGCTGAGCCGCGAGCCCGCGCGCCGCGCGCACAGCTTCGTCCGCAGCCGGCCGCGGCTCGCGTCGCTGGCGGCTCGGACCCTGAAGGGCGCGGCACGGCTGCGCCGGTCCTGACCAAGGGGAGGGTTCATGTCCCGCACCACGCGTGCGCAGCAGGAGATACGGCGGTTCCTGGACATCGGCCCCGTCCAGGTGGCCGAGCTCGACCTGGACGACCACGTCCTCAGGCCCGGCCCGGGCAGCCCGCCGGTGACCCCGGGCGAGGTGTTCGTGCTGGTCAGGAGGGCGGGGCGGCCGATCGGCACGCTGCTCGGGCAGGTTCCGCCGGGGGCGGACCCGAGGAGCGTCCTGACGGAGCGGGCCCTGGCCCTGGAGGAGGGGGAAGGCCACCGGGAGGACGGATGGGACCGGGCGGTGGCCGTCCCGCCGCCCCGCGCCACCGTCGTGGTCGCCACCCGGGAGCGCGCCGATCGGCTCGCCCGCGCGCTGGACTCGCTCCTCGCGCAGGACCACCCGCGCTTCGAGATCGTCGTCGTCGACAACGCGCCCGTGACGGGCGGGACGCGGGAGCTGGTCGAGCGGAAGTACGCCGAGCGGGTGCGGTACCTGTGCGAGCCGGTGCCCGGTCTCGCCGTCGCGCACAACGCCGGGCTCGCCGCCGTCCGCAGCGAGGTGGTCGCCTTCACCGACGACGACGTCGTCGCCGACCCGCGCTGGCTCACCGAGCTGACCGCGCCCTTCGCGGCCGACCCGGCCCTCGGCTGCGCCACCGGGCTGATCCTGCCCGCGCGGCTGGGCACCCCGGCCCAGGTGCTGCTGGAGAGCCACGGCGGCTTCGCGAAGGGCTTCGCCCCCCGCACGTACGACCCGGAGGACCCGCCGGCCGACGAGCCGCTGTTCCCGTTCACCGCGGGCCGGTTCGGCTCCGGCGCCAACATGGCCTTCCGCACGGAGGTGCTGCGCGCGGTCGGCGGTTTCGACCCGGCCACCGGGGCCGGAACGGCCGCCCGGGGCGGCGACGACCTGTACGGCTTCGTCCGCGTCCTCGCCCAGGGGCACCGGCTGCGCTACACGCCGTGGGCGCTGGTGTGGCACCACCATCGCGAGACCTGGCGGGACCTGGAGGCCCAGGCGTACGGCTACGGCGCGGGCCTGACCGCCTACCTCACCGCGATCCTGGTGAACCGCCCCGCCCTGCTGCCGGCGTTCCTCGCCCGGCTGCCGCGCGGCCTGGCCCGCGCCCGCGCCCTGACCGCCGTACGCGAGGCGGCCGGGGGCGGCACGCCGGGCGCGCACGACGCCCGCGCGCACCCGTGGCCCGGGCGCCTGTCCCGCCTGCAGCGCAGGGGCATGCTCCACGGACCCCTCGGCTACCTCCGCGCCCGGCGGGCCGTACGCGCGGCGACCGTCCGGCGGCCGGGATGAGAACGCCGGCCGGCGGACGCGGCACGGGGGGCGCGGACGGCGGAGGACCGGACGGCGGCACGGGCCGCGGAGGCGGAGGACCGGAAGGCAGCACGGGCCGCGGAGGCGGAGGACCGGAAGGCGGCACGGGCCGCGGAGGCGGAGGACCGGAAGGCAGCACGGGCAACGGAGGCGGCGCGTGCAACGGCGAGCCCGGGCAGGTCGCACCGGCCGGCCGCGGTGGTCGCGCCGGCCCGGACCGGGCCGGCGCGCACGCGGCCCGCGCGGACGGTGCCGCCCGTGCCGTCCCCGTCCTGCTGTACCACGCCGTGATGGACGACCCGCCCGCGTGGATCGCCGAGTTCACCGTCACACCGGGGGAGTTCGCCGCCCACCTCGACGCCGTCGTCGCCAGCGGGCGGACCCCGGTCACGATCGGCGCGGTCGCCGATCACCTCGCCGGGCGCGCGCCGCTGCCGCCCCGGCCGGTGCTGCTCACCTTCGACGACGGCTTCGCCGACCTGCCCGGGCCCACCGCCGAGGCGCTGGCCGAGCGGGGGCTGCCCGCCACCGCCTACCTCACCACCGGTGCCCTCGTCCCCGGCGGCCGCTGTCTGCTGCCGCCCGCGCCGATGATGCCCCTGGCCCGGGCGGCGGAGCTGGAACGCCACGGCATGGAGGTCGGCAGCCACACGGTCACGCACGCCCAGCTCGACACCCTGCCCGCCAGGGCCCTGGCGTACGAACTGCGCGCCTCCAAGGCCGTGCTGGAGGACGCCCTCGGCCATCCGGTGCGGCACCTCGCCTACCCGCACGGCTACAACAGCCCCCGGGTGCGGGCCATGGCCGCCCGCGCCGGCTACGAGACGGCGACCGCCGTACGGCACGCGCTCAGCTCGGACCGGGACGAGCGGTACCGCATCGCGCGGCTCATCGTGCGGCGCGGGCACACGGTCGCCGACGTGGAGGGCTGGCTGGCGGGGCGCGGGGCGCGGACCGCCCCGTACCGCGACGGGCCGCGGACGATCGCGTGGCGCTGGTACCGCAGGGCCCGCGCGGCGGTGCGCGGGCCCGTCTTCGCCGGCTGACCCCTGGCGGCCGCCCTACTCCAGCGGCTGGTTCAGGTAGGGGTCGGCGACCGCCTCGCGCAGGCTCGCCCAGGCCGCGTCGTCGGCCAGCGACAGGTCGCAGTGCGGCCCCGGGTCGCGGTGGTTCCACTGGAGGGCGGCCTTGACGCCCTCCAGGCGCTTGAGCACCCGGGGCACCTCGGCGTACCACTGGGCCTGCCGGCCGGGCCGGGCCGGGTCGGCGGCCGTGCCGAACTCGGACAGCATCAGCGGCTTGTCGTCGGAGATGTTCGCGCGGATCCACGCGTGGGTGTCGAGCTGGGTCTGCGCGAAGGTCCGCCAGCCGGTGTCGTGGCAGCGGTAGTAGTTGTACTGGTTGTAGCCGATCCAGTCGACGTACTCGTCCCCGGGGTACATCCGCCTCATCAGGTCGGCGTGGCCCAGGTAGCCGGTCGTGATCCACGTCCACACCACGTTGTCGACGCCCAGTGCGCGGAACCGGTCGTGGAGGTGGCGGTAGGCCCTGACGTACTCGGCCGGGGTGCCGTTGTCCGGGGTGCGGGTGTCCATCTCCAGGTCGAAGGAGAGGAAGACCTTGCCGCCGGTGCGCCGGCCGTAGTCCTTGATGCGCCGGGCCTGGACGTCGACGACCGTGGCGTCCAGGCCGCCGGAGGCGATCTGCCGCCAGGTCGGCTGCTGCTTCCTCGTACCGCCCCACCACTTGCTCTCCCAGGACAGCAGCAGCAGGTGGTCCTCGCCCACGCGCTGTTCCTCCGGCGTGAGCAGCTGGCCCTCCCGGCGCCCGCCCTCGGCCAGGGACATGTCGTGGTACGTGTACACGATGTCGAGCCTGCGGCCCGCGCGCTTCTCGTAGGCGCGCACCCTCTCCCCCAGATCGTCCCGCTCGTGCGGCACGAAGGCACCGAACCACGCGCCGCAGGGCGGTTCGAGGAGGGCCGTGGGGCGGCACCCGGCGCCCTGGGCGGAGGGCGGCGGCCCGGCCGTGTCCCGTTCCTCCGGCCCGGCGGCGTCACGCAGCGCGAGCACGGCCACCAGGACCGCGCAGGCCACGGTGGCGGAGGCGGTCAGCAGGCGGCGCCGGCCCCGCGCGACCGGTCCGGCCGCCGCCGCGGTGTCCTGCCG
The DNA here is from genome assembly GCF_040678355.1 of Streptomyces sp. NPDC052701. Lineage (NCBI taxonomy): Bacteria > Bacillati > Actinomycetota > Actinomycetes > Kitasatosporales > Streptomycetaceae > Streptomyces > Streptomyces sp. NPDC052701. Next base: position 35,567 of record NZ_JBFATO010000014.1, on the reverse strand, counting down.
CGCGGGCCGCTCCGTGTTCTGCCGCGGGGGCCGCTCCGTGTTCTGCCCCGCGTTCTGCTGCGCGTTCTGCTGCGCGTTCTGCCGCGCGGGCCGCTCCGCGCGGGACCGCGGCCTCGCTCCGCGGTGCTGTCCGGCCGGGGCGGGCGTACGGCCGGAGGTGCCGGGGACGCGGCGCACGGCGCCCGGGACACGGCGAAAGGGACGGGCGAACCTCACTGGGCGGAACCCTTCCGTGGACTCGGCGTCGCCCTCGGCGACGGGGCGGCGCGCAGCCGGGGGCCGAGCGCGGCGAGCGTGGTCAGCAGCGTCAGCGCCAGCAGCACGCGCCACGCGCTGAAGGTGTGCGTGGCGATCAGCACCGTCGAGACGGTCATCGCGGCGCCGACGCTCAGGAAGACGGCCAGCATCAGCCGCTCCAGCAGGTCGGAGTGGCGTGCGAAGTCCGGGTCCCGGCGCTCGACGGGCCCGTGGGCGGGCCGCGCCCGCAGCGCGGGACCGCACACACCGACCAGGGCCGCGCCCGGACCCGCCGCCAGGAAGACGGCGACCGCCGCACCGCGCAGCGGCGATCCGCCGGGCAGCGCCAGCGCGGCGAGCGCCAGCCAGCCGCCGAACGGCGGCAGCATCCGCACCACCAGGTCCTGCGGTGTCATCGCTTCGCTCCCCCCGCCGGTTCGAGGACGTAGACCGCGCCCGCGCCGTTGCGCGCCACGAGCCGGAACCGCGGCGACGCGGCGACGGATCCGTGGATGCGCTCCAACTGGCCCTCGGTGAGCTGGCCGTTCATCTCGGAGTTGGCGAACTGGCCCTGTGTGAACAGCAGGTAGGCCCGGCCCGGCCGCGCCACCCCGGCCATGTCGTCGGCGAGGGTGGCGGCCGGGCTGCGCACGATCCGGTCGACGTGGCGCCGGTCGTCGTCGAGGAACCAGTAGTGGCCGACGCTCCCGTAGGAGTCGTACGCGAGCGGGTAGTTGCGGTTGGCGGCGACGACGAGCGAGCCCTCGGGGGCCCGGTCGAGGAGCTGCCGTACGAGCGCCACCTCCTGCGGCGGGAAGTAGTTGATGCGGTCCTTGCCCGCGTAGCTCGGGACGAACGCCAGCGTCGACGCGAGCAGCGCGAGCAGCGGCACCCAGGTGCCGTACAGCGCCGCGGACAGCCGTCCCCGGTGCCCGGCGGTCCGGGGCGGCGGGGCGCCGGACTCCCGCGCGGTGGCCTCGGCGGCCAGGGTGCGCACCCTGGGCAGCAGCGCGGCGGCAGCGAAGAAGGCCGCGCCGGGCAGCATGAACATCAGCACCCGGAAGATCATCTCGCTGCCGTAGCTGCTCGCACCGAGCATCGGCAGCGGGGCCGCCGCCAGGAGCAGCAGCGGCAGCGCCCGGTGGCGCAGCACCCGCTGCCGCAGCACGCCGGCCACCGCGAGCAGCAGCACGGAGCCCGACAGCAGCCGGGCCGCCCAGGAGGTCGCGAGGGCTCCGGTGCCGGTCGGGGTGGCGCCGTACCCGGTGGAGACGTTGCCGCCGACGTCGCCGACGGAGCGGATCATGTCGGGCAGCGCGGCGGACAGGAAGGGCAGCGCGGCCGTCGCGCACCAGGCCAGGAAGATGACGACCGCGGTGACCGGCGGGACCCAGTCGCGGTGGCGGCGGGCCAGACACAGGGCGAGCAGCGAGACGGCCAGCATGCCCGGCGTGAGCTGGTGGGAGATGACGATCGCCACGACCATCACCGTGATCACGGCCGTCCACACCGCCTGCCGCTGCCGGCCGCGCCGCCCGCCGCTGCGGCCGAACCGGCGCAGCACCACGGCCAGGACGCCCAGGTGCAGCGCGAAGGCCACGGACTGCGGGGAGAAGTAGTCCTGGCCGACCCAGTTGGCGACGTAGAAGAGCCACACCGCGGTCCAGAGCAGCCGCCGGTCCTCGGTGAAGGTGCGGTAGACCAGCAGCAGCGGGAGCAGCAGCATCAGGCTGGAGACCAGCGGCCACCAGGCCATGTACATCGCGGCGTTGTCGACGCCGAGCAGCCGCACCAGCGCGGCCTGGGCGGCGAAGAAGCCCGGCCACTGGTCGTACACGGCCATGTCGCCGACCTGGCCGGCGCTCTGCAGCCCGTCCGTCAGCAGGTGGTCGACGACCGCGTCGTGCTTCCACGCCCAGGCGTACAGCGGGGTCGGGTAGAGCACGGCCTGGGTGGCCCGCTCCATCACCAGCAGGCCCAGGACGTACGCCGCCGGCCAGGCCTGCGGCCGGCGCGGGTCGCGGACCGTGAACCAGAAACCGGCGGTGAGCACCGCCAGGCCGAGCCAGAACGCCGGGTGCAACGCCGTGACCAGCCCGAAGTCGTCGAGCCGTGAGACGTCGGTGTGCCGCACGGCGTACCCCCAGAGCGCGAGCGCCACGAGCAGCGGAACGCCGGGCCGGGCGGCGGTACCGCGCCCGGGCCACACGGGGGGCAGGTCGGAGAGGTCCGTCACGGGGTCGTGGGCCGGGCTGGATGCCTCCGAGGACGACGAGGACGACGAGGACGACGAGGACCGGGTGGGCCAGGTGAACCGGGTGGACCGGGTGGGTCCGGTGGGCGGGGTGGGCCCGGTGGGCGGGGCGGCCGAGGTGGACGGGGCGGACTCCGGGCGCGCCGGGGGCGTGCTCGCCGGCGCGCCGGGGGTCTCCCGCGCGGGCACGGGCACGGGCTCTGGCGCGGCTCTCTCCTGTGGAGTGGTCGGCGGACGCACGGCGGTTCCCCCTGACGGTTCGACCCTGTTCGACCCTGTTCGTACTTATTCGGCCCTGTTCGGTTCGGTTCCGGAGCTGGTTCAGTGGCTGGACCGGCCCTCGGGCCGTCCACGGTTCGTGGGCCCCGGCGCCGGTGCGGCGCGGCGGAGCGGCAAAAGCGGCGGGAGACGGACGAGTACGGCGCACACGACGAGCACGACGAGCAGGGGTGGCGCGGCCGGCGCGAGCTCCTCCCGCCATACCCAGCAGCCCACCCCGGTGAGATACAGAACCCCCCAGCGCCCCGGCCACGTCAGCCGGCCGCCCGCGCTCGCGAGCAGCGCCCCCAGCGGTACGAGGCACAGCAGCTGGCAGACCGGCGGCACCCACCGCAGCAGCGGCTCGGGTCCGGCCAGTCCCGTCGCGTCCGCGAGGAAGCCGGCCGTCCTCGCGTACAACGCCCCGTCGACCGGCCGCGGTTCCCGGCCGAGGGCCGCGGGCGCGGCGTGCAGGGCGAGCAGGGCGGCACCCAGCGCCGCCCCGGGCAGCCACGGGCCGCGCCGTGCGCGCAGTGTCACCGCGGCCACGAACACCACGAGCAGCAGGGCGCCGGCGACGAGTGCGGGCAGCGGCAGGCCGTCCAGCAGCCGACGGCCCGTCAGCCCGGCTTCCGGGGAGTCCTCGAGCCGGGGGAGGTCGCGCGTCGCCGCCCAGAAGACCACGGCTGCCAGACCGAGAAGGCCCCACAGGGCGCCTGCGAGACGCCGCTCCCGGACGTCGTCGGCCACCGCGGGCCGGGTGGCCGCCGGCGGCCGGTGCGCCCGGCCGGGGTCCTGGTCCCGGGACGCTCCCTGCCGCCCGGCGGTGCCCCCGCGGTGCTCCCGGGCCTGCCCGGTCCGGTCCGTGCCCCTGGCCTCCCCGGTCTCCCCACCGGCATCCGGGCGGTGCGGCCGTACGGCCTCCTCACCGGTGTCCGGACGGTGCGGCCGCGCTATCACCGCGAGGGTGTCCGCCTGCAGGGCCTCGCGTTCGTATCCGGGGCGCCCGATGAAGAGGGTGACCGTGTCCTCGTCGGTCTCCCGGTCCTCGTACGCGGCCCGCCGCGCCCAGCTCGTGCCGTACCCGGCGGTGGCGTTCAGCCGTGCCCAGCGGGTGCCGTAGGAGGGCGGGGCGGACGCCGGTCCGGCGGGTGCGGCGGTGCGGCGCAGCGCCGAACGGAGCCCGGCCACGGAGACGACGGCGATCAGCGTCATGCTGATCAGCACCGCCCAGCCCGCGCCCGCGATCCCCGCCGGGGTGAGCAGCACGGCCGCGCTGCCCAGCACCAGCGCGCACATCGCGCCCTGGAGCGCGGCGAGCACGCCGGTGCGCCCCTGCACGCGCAGCACGCCGATGTACAGCTCCACCACGACCCGCGGCAGTGCCCCCAGGGCCAGCAGCCGCAGCACCGTGGAGCCGTGCTCGGCGTAGTCCGGGCTGAAGGGGGCGAGGATCTGCGGCGCCAGGAGGACCAGCACCAGCACCACCGGCACCAGCAGCAGCGTCATGCGGCGCAGCGCCCCGCGGACGCCGTCGGCGAGCTGGCGCGGGTCGTGCGAGGCGTGCGCGGTGAGGGAGGAGGCCATGTTGATGGCCATGAACTCCATCGTGCCGCCGACGGTGTACGCCACGTAGAAGTAGCCGTTCTCGGCGGCGCTGAAGCGGACGGCGACCATCACCGGCAGCAGGTTGATCATCGCCAGGCTGAACAGCGCGCCGAGCGAGTCCCCCGCCAGGAAGCGGCCCATGTCCCGCAGGTGCGGGGGTTCCAGGTCGCGGTCGGCGGCGGTCTGCCGCGGGATGAGCCTGCGGAAGATCAGCCAGCCCAGCGGCAGGGTGGAGAACGCGATCGCCACGGCCCACGACACGAAGATGCCGAGCACCGGCAGCGTGCCGGCGAGGACGACCAGCAGGACGAGTTTCCCGACGGAGAACACCGCGTTCCCGGCCGGCACCCACTCGGCCTTGCGCAGTCCGGTGAGCACCCCGTCCTGCAGGGTGAGCAGCGCCCAGCCCACGCACGCCGCGACGAACACCGCGCCCGCGGCGGGCGTGCCCAGCGGCGCGTACGACGCCCCCCACCGGTCGAGCGTGAGCAGGAACACGGCGGCGGCCAGGGCGACGACCAGCGAACTGGCCACGTACGTGCCCCACACCAGCCGTCCGGTCCGGCGGCCGGCGCGGGGCACGAACCGGACCACGGCGCCGATCATCGTGGTCGCCGTGATGCTGGCGAGCAGCCGCATCGCGGCGATCGCGGCGGAGCCCTGGCCGACGGCGTCCTCCGCGTAGTAGCGGGCGGCCACCAGCCAGAAGCCCAGGCCGAGCACGGCGGACACGCCGGTGCTGAGCATCAGGAAGTAGGCGTTCTTGAACAGCGAGTCGGAGCCGCCGGGCCCGCTCCCGGCGGGCTGCGGCCCGCCGCCGGCGCGCGCCCCGGCGTGTTCGCGCACCCGGACCTCAGCCACGCGACGGACCCGGCCCTCCGGTCGCCGGCCCCCACCGGGTCCGGCCCGCCGGCGCCCGGGCCGGGCGCGCCCCGGACCGCTCCAGCACCTCGACGGAGTCCCGGGCGCGCAGCGGGTCGACGGGCAGCGCGTGGCGCGCGAACCAGCGTGCCGCCCCGGCGGAGGACGAGGGGTCGGTGAAGTCCGGGCCGGCGTAGTCGTCGAGGGGCGGGTCGTACAGGTACCCGACGGTGATGCCCCGCCGCGCGAGCGCGGCGATCGCGGCGTCCCGGTCCGCGACGAACAGCGGCACCCGGAACAACGGCTGAACACTCCCGGCCGGCTTCGCCCACTCCGTCGACAGCAGCAGCTCCGTACCCGCCCGGCAGGCCTCCAGCACGTCGTCCAGCCGCTCCAGCCGCCGCCCGGCGCGCCGCAGCCGCAGCCGGCCGGGCGTCAGGCGGTAGTCGTGCATGTCGACCCGCACCCAGGGGTCGTGGGCGTCGAACCCGGGGGCGCAGCCGGCGGCGCGGGCGAGCTCGCCGGGGCGCAGCGGCATCCGGATGTCCTCGCGCTCCGCGCGCCCCAGCGCCCGCAGGGCGGCCCGGGCGGCGCGCCGCAGCCGCAGCGTCCGCACGGCCGCCTCCGCGTACGGCCGCACCGCGTAGGCGAGTTCGGCCCCCGCCCGCCGCGGAAGGAGCAGGTCCGCGCAGGTCCGCTCCACCGCCGGGCGCAGGGCCGGGTCGGCGAGGGCGAGGAAGCCCCCCGCCTGGGCGCCGGCGTGCTTGGAGAGGCTGAAGACGGAGGCGTCGCCCCACGTACCGACCGGCCGTCCGCCCACCTCGCTGCCGATGGCGTGCGCCGCGTCCTCCAGCAGCGGTATCCCCGACCGGTCGCACCTGGCCCGCAGGCGCGGCGCCCGGTCCGGGTTCCCGTACAGGTTGGTGGTCAGGACGGCGGAGAGCGTGTCCCACGTCTCGTCGGGCACGGCGTCGATGTCGAGGGAGGCGTCGAACGGGTTCAGCGGCGCCTGCACGGGCCGCAGTCCGGCCGCGAGCACGACGAAGAAGACGACGTCGTCGTTGACCGGCGACATCAGCACCCGGCCGCCGGGCGGGCACCAGTGGCGCAGCGCCACGAACAGCCCGAACCTGCACGACGGTACGTACACGCATTCCCGGCCGCCGAGTCGGCCGCGCATGGTCTCCTCCAGCCGTTCCGGCTGCGAGCCCGGGCGCGCCGCGCCGCGGCCGGCCTCCCCAATGGCCATCCGCCCCCCTGGTGTGCCGTCGGATCGCCCCCTCCCCGAGGCCTCCCGGCACCCGCCCAGAGTCGCCCCGTTCGCACCGCTCCGTCAAGATTGCGTCCCGCTCCACGGACGACTTCCGGCAGGGGACTTCCGGCGGGCGACTTCCGGCAGGCGGCTTCCGGCAGGCGGCTTCCGACGGGCGCCCCGCGGTGCGCGAGCACCGCCGGCGCATCGTGCGGTCCCCGCGCCGCCGCCCCCGCGGATCTGCCCAAGACCGGCGCGCCCCACGTAACGTGTGGCCCACCCACGGACTCGTGGAGCACATGGCGCACACGAAAGCGAGGCAGCACCCGATGCCCCCCTTCGATGTCCCCGAGGGCGACCCCTTCGGCCCGCACAACCTGCCGTACGGCGTGTTCTCGCTCCCCGGCTCGCCGGACCGGAGGGTGGGCGTCCGCCTCGGCGACCACGTCCTCGACGCCGGCGCGGCGGCCCACGCGCTCGGCTCCCCGTACGCCTCCCTCCTCGCGCAGCCCACCCTGAACCCCCTGCTGGCGGCCGGGCGCACGGCGTGGTCGGACGTGCGACGGGCACTGACCGCGTGGGTGACCGTGCCGTCGCACCGGGAGACCGTCGGACCGCTGTTCCACCCCCTGTCCTCGGTGACCCTGCACCTGCCCTTCGAGGTCGCGGACTACGTCGACTTCTACGCCTCCGAGAACCACGCCCGGAACGTCGGCCGGATCTTCCGCCCCGACGCCGCCGACTCCCTGACCCCCAACTGGAAGCACCTGCCGATCGGTTACCACGGCCGCTCCGGCACGGTCGTGGTGTCCGGCACGGACGTCGTCCGCCCCTCCGGCCAGCGCAAGGCGCCCACCGACCCCGCGCCCGTCTTCGGCCCGTCCGTCCGCCTGGACATCGAGGCCGAGGTCGGCTTCGTCGTCGGAACGCCCTCGCCGCCGGGCAGGCCGGTGCCGCTCGCCGACTTCCGCGAGCACGTCTTCGGCCTGTGCCTCCTCAACGACTGGTCCGCGCGCGACATCCAGGCCTGGGAGTACGTCCCCCTCGGCCCGTTCCTCGGCAAGTCCTTCGCCACGTCGGTGTCGGCGTGGATCACCCCGCTGGACGCCCTGGAGGACGCGCGCGTGGCACCGCCGGAGCGGACCCACCCGCTGCTGCCCTACCTGGACGACTCGGAGCAGGAGCCCGGCGGCTACGACCTGCGCATCTCCGTCGCCGTCAACGGCCACGTCGTCTCCGAGCCGCCCTTCTCCACCATGTACTGGACGGCCGCGCAGCAACTGGCCCACATGACCGTCAACGGCGCCTCCCTGCGCACCGGCGACCTGTACGGCTCGGGCACGGTGAGCGGCCCCGCCGATCGCGAGCGCGGCTCCCTGCTGGAACTGACCTGGAACGGCCGCGACCCCCTCGAACTCCCCGACGGCAAAAGGACGTTCCTGGAGGACGGCGACGTGGTGACGCTGTCGGCCTGGGCCCCGGGACCGGGCGGCCTCCGGGTGGGGCTGGGCGAGGTGACGGGGCGGGTCGTGGCCGGGTGACGGGACGACGGCGGTGCCGGGGCGGTGCCGTTGCCGGGGCGGTGCCGGGAAGGGGCCTCCGGCCGCGGCGCCGCACCGGGTGACGTCGGGGTGCCCCGGCCGAACAGCCGCCCTGCGGACGCCCCGTGGCCCGCGGTCGCCGCTTCGGACGCGGCTGATCGCCTCCGACCCCTGACTCACACCGCCCGGCGCCGTCATACTTGGCCCCGGGCGGTGCGGTGCCCGGCACCGGCACGCGCTTCGCGCTCGTCGCACGCGCCGCGAGCCCGGGAAACGCACCGTCCTCCAGCACGACCCGAAGCCGCCCTTCTTCCGACCAGGAACCGGAGCCCGTGGCATGACCGTCTGCCTGCTCCTGCTGAGCGTTGTCGCCGTGACGGCCGCCGTCCCCACCCCGCGTGCCCTGACCCGGGCCGCCTGGCCCGAGCGGGAACCGGTGGTCGCGCTGTGGGTGTGGCAGTGCCTGGTCGCCACCGTCCTGCTGTGCTGCGTGACGGCCCTCGCCCTGGGGGCCGCCGCCGTCTTCGGCACCGTCCGCGCCCAGCTCTTCGCCCCGGCGCCGCCGGCCGTGACCGCGGCGTACGACCTCTCCTCGGCGCCGGTCTGGGCGACGGTCCTCACCGTGCTGCTGGCGTGCGGCGCGGCCTGGACGGCCGCGATGCTCGCCCGCGAGCTCGTCGAGGCGCGCCGGCGCCGTGCCCAGGCCCGCGCCCACCTGCGCGAACGCGCCCCCGACCTGCCCGCCGGCCTGCCCGCGGCCCGCGGCCCGCTGCTGGTCCTGGAGGACGAGTACCCCGACGCCTGGTGGATGCCCGGCAATCCGCCCCAGCTGATCGTCACCACCGGCGCCCTGCACCGCCTCACCGGCCACCAGCTCGACGCCGTCCTCACCCACGAGCGCGGCCACGCCCGCGCCCGGCACGACTGGCTGCTGCACCTGTCCACGGCCCTGGCCACCGGTTTCCCCCGCGTCCCCCTCTTCGCCCACTTCTGCGACCAGACCCACCGCCTGGTCGAACTGGCCGCCGACGACACCGCCTCCCGCCGCTGCGGCCACCTGACCACCGCCCTGGCCCTGATCGAGCTCAACCAGCACCGGGGCGTCCTGTCCTGCGCCTCCAGCCACCGCCTGCTCGGCGAGCGGGTGGACCGCCTCCTGGAGCCTCCGCCCCGCCTGGACCGCCGGCGCCGCGCCCTGACGACGACGGTGGCGGCACTGGTCCCGCTGCTACCGCTGCTGATCGTGTTCGCGCCGGGACTGACGGCACTGGGCTGACGGCACCGGGCCGGGCACCGCAGGACCGGCGGCACCGGGCCGGCAGCGCGCGGATGACCGCCCAGGAGACCGGCATCGGCTCGACGGGCGGCTTCCCGCCGCTCGTCGGAGCCGCCCCCGCGGCAAGCAGTCCAGCCGCCCGGCTCCGCCCCGTCCAGCCGCCCACGACCAGCCGTCTCCGTCCGGCCGTCTCCCTCCGGCTGTCTCCGTCCCCCGTCTCCGTCCGGCTGCCGCCTACGCCCAGTCGTCCGGCTCGGGCTCCGCGTCCGGCCCGGGCCAGTCGTCCGGCCCCGGCTCGGCGCCGTGCTCCGGCTCGGCGTCCGGCACCGGGGCCGAGTCCGGGGCACCCGGTCCGCCCAGCGACTCCAGCACCGCCAGCACCCCCTCCCCGTACGTCGCCAGCTTCTTCTCACCGACCCCGCTGACACCGCCGAGCTGCGCCACCGACGTCGGCCACACCGTGACGATCTCCCGCAGCGTCGCGTCATGGAAGATGACGTAGGCCGGAACGCCCTGCTCGCGGGCCTGCTCGGCACGCCAGGCCCGCAGCGCCTCGAACGCGGGGAGCAGGTCCTCGGGCAGCTCGGCCGCGGCGGCCTTCGGCTTGCGCTCGCCCCGCCCGGAACCCGCCGGACCGGACGCCCCGGAGGCTCCCGCCGAGGAAGCCGCCGGCTTCTTCGGCTCCTTGCGCAGCGGCACCTCCCGCTCCCGGCGCAGCACCGCCCCGCTGGCCTCGGTCAGCACCAGCGTGCCGTACTCCCCCTCGACCGCCAGCAGGCCCTGGGCGAGCAGCTGCCGGATCACGCCCCGCCATTCGCCCTCGGTCAGGTCCTCGCCGATGCCGAACACGGACAGCTGGTCGTGGTCGAACTGGATCACCTTGGCGGTGCGCCGCCCGAGCAGGATGTCGACGATCTGCACCGCGCCGAACTTCTGGCCCCGCTCCCGCTGCAGCCGCACCACCGTCGACAGCACCTTCTGCGCGGCGATCGTGCCGTCCCAGGTCTCCGGCGGGGTGAGGCAGGTGTCGCAGTTGCCGCAGTCCGCCGTGTCGGGGTCCTGGCCGAAGTAGGCGAGGAGCTGGCCGCGACGGCACCGGACCGTCTCGCACAGCGCGAGCATCGCGTCCAGGTGCTGCGCGGCCCGCCGCCGGAACGCCTCGTCGCCCTCGCTCGACTGGATCAGCTTGCGCTGCTGTATGACGTCGTTGAGCCCGTAGGCCATCCACGCCGTCGACGGCAGTCCGTCACGGCCGGCCCGGCCCGTCTCCTGGTAGTAGCCCTCCACCGACTTGGGCAGGTCCAGGTGGGCGACGAACCTGACGTCGGGCTTGTCGATGCCCATCCCGAAGGCGATGGTCGCCACGACCACCAGGCCCTCCTCCCGCAGGAACCGGGACTGGTGCGCCGCGCGCGTGCCCGCGTCCAGGCCGGCGTGGTACGGCACCGCCTCGATGCCGTTGCGGGTGAGGAACTCGGCCGTCTTCTCCACGGAGTTGCGCGAGAGGCAGTAGACGATGCCCGCGTCCCCGGCGTGCTCCTCGCGCAGGAAGCTCAGCAGCTGCTTCTTCGGGTCCGCCTTGGGCACGATCCGGTACTGGATGTTGGGCCGGTCGAAGCTCGCCACGAAGTGCCGGGCCGTCGGCATGTTCAGCCGCTCGGTGATCTCCCGGTGGGTGGCGCGCGTGGCCGTCGCCGTGAGCGCGATCCGGGGCACGTCCGGCCAGCGCTCGCCCAGCAGGGACAGCGCCAGGTAGTCGGGCCGGAAGTCGTGGCCCCACTGGGAGACGCAGTGGGCCTCGTCGATCGCGAAGAGGGCGATCTTCCCGCGCGAGAGCAGGTCCAGCGTGCTCTCCAGCCGCAGCCGCTCCGGCGCCAGGTAGAGCAGGTCCAGCTCCCCGGCCAGGAACTCGGCCTCGACCATCCGCCGCTCGTCGAAGTCCTGTGTGGAGTTCACGAACCCGGCCCGCACGCCGAGCGCGCGCAGCGCGTCCACCTGGTCCTGCATCAGGGCGATGAGCGGCGAGACGACGATCCCCGTGCCCGGTCTGACCAGGGACGGGATCTGGTAGCACAGCGACTTGCCGGCACCGGTCGGCATGAGCACGACGGCGTCCCCGCCGGCCACCACGTGCTCGACGACCGCTTCCTGCTCACCGCGGAAGGCCTCGTACCCGAACACCCGACGCAGCGTGGCCAGTGCCTCGCTCTCGGTCGCTTCCATCTCGGCGATACCGCCCGTCCCACCCATCGTCGTGTCCCCCGTACGTCGTCCCTCGACCACTGCGTCCACGATAGGGGGCGGCACCGACAGCCCTCGAAGTTGTCCACAGGCTCCCCGCCCGGACCGCGTCAAGGACACGACCGTCGTTCACACGTTCGCGGGAGACCCGTCCCTTTCCGGCGGATAGTCTGAATGCTCCGGCGAGACTCCGTCCCATGGGAGCACTGATGAGCGTCGCACCGAAGGCGTCCACGCCCGCCTGGCCGATCCCGCCGGAGGGCGGCTGGACCGCCGACGACCTGGACCGGCTTCCGAATCTGCCTCCGCACACGGAACTGATCGACGGGAGCCTCGTCTTCGTGAGTCCGCAGACCATCTTCCACGAACGCGCCATCGACTTCTTCAAATGGCAACTCCAGTCTCTGGCGCCCGCGGAGTTCGAGGTGTTCCGTGAGTTCACCATCGACATCGACCGTCAGAACAGGCCGGAGCCGGACGTGGTCGTGGTGCACGGGGACGTGGTGGAGGAGCCGGATCAGACCCGGTTCCCGGCAAAGGCCGTCCTCCTGGCCGTGGAGGTCGTCTCGGAGGACTCCATGTCCCGTGACCGCGAGACCAAGCCCCTCAAGTACGCCCGGGCCAAGATCCCCCACTACTGGCGCGTCGAGAACGAGAAGGGCCGCGCCGCGGTCCACGCCTTCGAGCTGGAGCCGACCACGGGCGCGTACACCAGCGTGGGAATCTTCCGCGAACGGATGAAGGTCGACGCGCCGTTCCCGGTGGACCTGGACCTCACCGGGATCAGGACGCGCCGCGAGAAGAGCGAGTGACCTTCCCCCTTCGAAACCGGCGGCCCGGCACCCCTCCCAGGGGTGCCGGGCCGCCCCGTACGGGCCGGCGCCGCGTCAGCGCACGAACACCCCCGCCTGGCCGGCGAGGTCCAGGAAGTACTGCGGCGCCACGCCCAGCACCAGCGTGACCGCCACACCGACCCCGATCGCCGTCATGGTCAGCGGCGACGGCACGGCGACCGTCGGCCCCTCGGGCCGCGGCTCGCTGAAGAACATCAGGACGATGACGCGGATGTAGAAGAACGCGGCGATGGCCGACGAGATCACACCGACCACGACCAGCGGCGCCGCGCCGCCCTCCGCCGCCGCCTTGAACACGGCGAACTTGCCCGCGAAGCCGGAGGTGAGCGGAATGCCCGCGAAGGCCAGCAGGAACACCGCGAACACGGCCGCCACCAGCGGCGAACGGCGTCCGAGCCCGGCCCACTCGGACAGGTGGGTGGCCTCGCCGCCCGCGTCCCGCACCAGCGTGACCACCGCGAAGGCGCCGATCGTCACGAACGAGTACGCGGCCAGGTAGAACAGCACCGAGGAGACGCCGTCCGGCGTGGTCGCGATGACACCCGCGAGGATGAAGCCCGCGTGCGCGATCGACGAGTACGCCAGCAGCCGCTTGATGTCGGTCTGCGTGATCGCGACGATCGCGCCGCCCAGCATGGTGACGATCGCGACGCCCCACATGACCGGCCGCCAGTCCCAGCGCAGGCCGGGCAGCACGACGTACAGGATCCGCAGCAGCGCGCCGAAGGCCGCCACCTTGGTCGCCGCCGCCATGAACCCGGTCACGGGCGTCGGCGCGCCCTGGTACACGTCCGGGGTCCACATGTGGAACGGCACGGCGCCCACCTTGAACAGCAGGCCCATCACGAGCAGCGCGGCGCCGATCAGCAGCAGCGTGTCGTTGCCCATGGTGTCGGCGAGCGCCGGGGTGACCTCGGCGACCGTGCCGTCGACGACCTGCGCGATCGTCGCGTACGACATCGAGCCCGCGTAGCCGTACAGCAGCGCGATGCCGAACAGCGTGAACGCGGAGGCGAACGCGCCGAGCAGGAAGTACTTGACGGCCGCCTCCTGCGACATCAGCCGCTTGCGGCGGGCCAGCGCGCACATCAGGTACAGCGGGAGCGAGAAGACCTCCAGCGCCACGAACAGCGTCAGCAGGTCGTTGGCCGCCGGGAAGACCAGCATGCCGGCGACCGCGAAGAGCAGCAGCGGGAACACCTCGGTGGTGGTGAACCCGGCCTTCACCGCGGCCTTCTCGCTCTCGCTGCCCGGCACGGACGCGGCCTGCGCGGCGAAGGAGTCGACGCGGTTGCCGTGCACCACCGGGTCGAGCCGCCGCTCGGCGAAGGTGAACAGGCCGACCAGGCCCGCCAGCAGGATAGTGCCCTGCAGGAAGAGCGCCGGTCCGTCGACGGCGATCGCGCCCATGGCGGCGATGCGCGCCTTGGTGGTGCCGTACCCGTCCGCCGCGAGTGCGACGACCGCGGCGAACGCGGCGGCGAGCGCGACGACGGACACGAACATCTGGGCGTGGTAACGGAACCTGCGCGGCACGAACGCCTCGACCAGCACTCCGACGATCGCCGCGCCGACGACGATCAGGGTGGGCGACAGCTGCCCGTACTCGAACTTGGGCGCGTCGATCTTCGAGATCGGATCGGCCGCGGTTGTCCACAGGCTGTGGACGGCTGATGCGCTCACTTGGCCGCCTCCACCTCGGGCTGGGGGTCCTTCTTCTGTACGTCGGACATGGTCTGCTCGACCGCCGGGTTGACGATGTCCGTGACGGGCTTCGGGTAGACGCCCAGGAAGATCAGCAGCACGACCAGCGGGGCGACCACCACCAGCTCACGCGCCCTGAGGTCCGGCATCGCGGCGACCTCCGGCTTCACCGGGCCGGTCATCGTCCGCTGGTACAGGACGAGGGTGTAGAGCGCGGCGAGCACGATGCCGAAGGTGGCGATGATGCCGATGACCGGATAGCGCGTGAACGTGCCGACCAGGACCAGGAACTCACTGACGAACGGTGCCAGTCCCGGCAGCGACAGGGTCGCCAGACCGCCGATCAGGAACGTGCCGGCGAGCACCGGGGCCACCTTCTGGACCCCGCCGTAGTCGGCGATGAGCCGCGAGCCGCGCCGGGAGATCAGAAAGCCGGCCACCAGCATCAGCGCGGCGGTCGAGATGCCGTGGTTGACCATGTAGAGCGTCGCCCCGGACTGGCCCTGGCTGGTCATCGCGAAGATGCCCATGATGATGAAGCCGAAGTGGGAGATCGACGCGTACGCCACCAGGCGCTTGATGTCGCGCTGGCCGACCGCGAGCAGCGCCCCGTAGATGATGCTGACGAGCGCCAGGACGAGGACGACCGGCGTGGCCCACTTGCTCGCCTCCGGGAACAGCTGGAGGCAGAAGCGGAGCATCGCGAAGGTGCCGACCTTGTCGACGACCGCCGTGATGAGCACGGCGACCGGGGCGGTGGCCTCCCCCATCGCGTTGGGCAGCCAGGTGTGCAGCGGCCACAGCGGCGCCTTCACCGCGAAGGCGAGGAAGAAGCCGAGGAACAGCCAGCGTTCGGTGCTGGTCGCCATGTCCAGCGAGCCGTCGGCGCGGGCCTCGGCGATCTCCGTGAGGGAGAAGTTCCCGGCGACCACGTACAGGCCGATCACCGCGGCCAGCATGATCAGGCCGCCGGCCAGGTTGTAGAGGAGGAACTTCACCGCCGCGTACGACCGCTGTGTGGAGGCCGCGCTCTCGCCGTGCTCGTGGGCACGGTCCCCGAAGCCCCCGATGAGGAAGTACATCGGGATCAGCATGGCCTCGAAGAAGATGTAGAAGAGGAAGACGTCGGTGGCCTCGAAGGAGAGGATCACCATCGCCTCGACGGCCAGGATCAGGGCGAAGAAGCCCTGCGTCGGCCGCCACCGCTTGCTGCCGGTCTCCAGGGGGTCGGCGTCGTGCCAGCCCGCCAGGACGATGAACGGGATGAGGACCGCCGTGAGCGCGATCAGTGCCACCGCGATGCCGTCCACGCCCAGCTCGTACCGGACCCCGAAGTCCTTGATCCAGGAGTGGGACTCGGTGAGCTGGTAGCGGTCCCCGTCCGGGTCGAAGCGCACCAGGACGGTGACCGCCAGGGCGAGCGTGGCGAGCGAGAACAGCAGCGCCAGCCACTTGGCCGCCGTGCGCTTCGCGGCCGGCACGGCGGCCGTGGCGATCGCGCCGACGGCCGGGAGCGCCGCCGTCGCTGTCAGCAGGGGAAAGGACATCGGTATCAGACCGCCCTCATCAGCAGGGTCGCGGCGACCAGGACCGCCGCGCCGCCGAACATCGAGACCGCGTAACTGCGCGCGAAGCCGTTCTGCAGCCTGCGCATCCGGCCGGACAGGCCGCCGACCGAGGCCGCCGTGCCGTTGACGACCCCGTCGACCAGGGTGTGGTCGACGTACACCAGGGAGCGCGTCAGGTGCTCGCCGCCGCGGACCAGGACGACGTGGTTGAAGTCGTCCTGGAGCAGGTCGCGCCGGGCGGCCCGGGTGAGCAGCGACCCGCGCGGGGCGACGGCCGGCACCGGGCGGCGCCCGTACTGCGCCCAGGCGAGGGCGACACCGAGGACCATCACGGCCACCGTGGACAGCGTCACCGTCAGGGCGCCGATCGGGGCGTGCCCGTGGTCGTGCGCGGTGACGGGCTCCAGCCAGTGCAGGAAGCGGTCGCCGATGCTGAAGAAGGCGCCGCCCGCCACCGACCCGACGGCCAGCACGATCATCGGGATCGTCATGATCTTCGGCGACTCGTGCGGGTGCGGCGGCGCGTACGTGCCGCGGGTCTCGGCGGCGGGCTCCACGTCGGGCTCGGCCGGGGACGGCGTCGGCGCGTGCCGCCAGCGCTCCTCGCCGAAGAACGTCATCAGCATCACGCGCGTCATGTAGAACGCCGTGATGGCCGCGCCGAGCAGGGCCACGCCGCCGAGGATCCAGCCCTCGGTGCCGCCCTTGGCGAACGCCGCCTCGATGATCTTGTCCTTGGAGAAGAAGCCGGACAGGCCGGGGAAGCCGATGATGGCGAGGTAGCCGAGGCCGAAGGTGACGAACGTGACCGGCATGTACGTGCGCAGACCGCCGTAGCGGCGCATGTCGACCTCGTCGTTCATGCCGTGCATGACCGAACCGGCGCCGAGGAACAGCCCGGCCTTGAAGAAGCCGTGCGTCACCAGGTGCATGATCGCGAAGACGTAGCCGATCGGGCCGAGACCCGCGGCCAGCACCATGTACCCGATCTGCGACATGGTCGAGCCGGCCAGCGCCTTCTTGATGTCGTCCTTCGCGCAACCGACGATCGCACCGAACAGGAGCGTGACCGCGCCGACGATGGTGACGACCAGCTGCGCGTCGGGGGCGCCGTTGAAGATCGCGCCGGAGCGGACGATCAGGTACACGCCCGCGGTCACCATGGTCGCCGCGTGGATCAGGGCCGAGACCGGGGTCGGGCCCTCCATCGCGTCGCCGAGCCAGGACTGCAGCGGCACCTGGGCGGACTTGCCGCAGGCGGCGAGCAGCAGCATCAGCGCGATCGCCGTGAGCTTGTCCTCACCGGCCGCGCCCGCGAGTCCGGCCTCCTCGTGGGTGCCGAGCACCGGCCCGAAGGCGAAGGTGCCGAACCACAGGAACATCAGCATGATGGCGATCGACAGGCCCATGTCGCCGACGCGGTTGACCAGGAAGGCCTTCTTCGCGGCGGTCGCGGCGCTGGGCTTGTGCTGCCAGAAGCCGATCAGGAGGTAGGAGGCGAGACCGACGCCCTCCCAGCCGACGTACAGCAGCAGGTAGTTGTCGGCGAGGACGAGGATCAGCATCGCCGCGAGGAACAGGTTTAGGTAGCCGAAGAAGCGGCGGCGCCGCTCGTCGTGCTCCATGTACCCGACCGAGTACAGGTGGATCAGCGAGCCGACGCCCGTGATCAGCAGCACGAACGTCATCGACAGCTGGTCCAGCCGGAAGGCGACGTCGGCCTGGAAGCCCTCCACCGGGATCCAGCTGAACAGGTGCTGCGTGACGGTGCGTTCGCCGGCGCCCCTGCCCAGCAGGTCGGTGAAGAGCACCAGGCCGAGCACGAAGGACACGCCCGCCAGCACCGTGCCGATCCAGTGGCCGACGGCGTCCAGCCGCCGGCCGCCGCACAGCAGGACCGCCGCTCCGAGCAGGGGCGCCGCCACCAGCAGCGCAATCAGGTTCTCTGTGTTCATACGGTCCAGTGCCCCTTACAGCTTCATCAGGCTGGCGTCGTCGACCGAGGCCGAGTGGCGGGAACGGAACAGGGACACGATGATCGCGAGCCCGACCACGACCTCCGCGGCGGCGACGACCATCGTGAAGAAGGCGATGATCTGGCCGTCGAGGTTGCCGTGCATCCGGGAGAAGGCGACGAATGCGAGGTTGCAGGCGTTGAGCATGAGCTCGACGCACATGAAGACGACGATCGCGTTGCGCCGGACCAGCACGCCGGTGGCGCCGATCGTGAACAACAGGGCCGCGAGGTAGAGGTAGTTGACGGGGTTCACTTCGACGCCTCCTCGGGCCGCTTGAAGGTCGCCGGCTCGACGGCCCTGCGCTCCAGGCGCTCCTCGGCACGCCGCTCCAGGGCCCGCAGGTCGTTGAGCGCCTCCTGCGACACGTCCCGGACCTGGCCGCGCTCGCGCAGCGTCTTGCTGACGGTGAGCTCGGAGGGGGTGCCGTCGGGCAGCAGGCCCGCGATGTCCACGGCGTTGTGCCGGGCGTACACGCCGGGCGCCGGCAGCGGCGGCAGGTACTTCCCCTCGCGTACGCGCTGTTCGGCGAGCTCGCGCTGGGTCCTGGCCCGCTCGGTGCGCTCCCGGTGGGTGAGCACCATGGCACCGACGGCGGCCGTGATGAGCAGGGCGCCGGTGATCTCGAACGCGAAGACGTACCTGGTGAACAGCAGGGCGGCGATGCCCTCCACGTTGCCGCCCGCGTTGGCCCGGCCGATGCCGTTGAACTCCGTCAGGGAGGCGTTGCCGATGCCCGCGACCAGCAGGACGCCGAAGCCGAGCCCGCACAGCAGGGCCAGCCAGCGCTGCCCCTTGATGGTCTCCTTCAGGGAGTCCGCCGCGGTGACGCCGACGAGCATCACCACGAACAGGAACAGCATCATGATCGCGCCGGTGTAGACGACGATCTGGACGACGCCCAGGAAGTAGGCGCCGTTGGCGAGGTAGAACACCGCCAGGACGATCATGGTCCCGGCGAGGCAGAGGGCGCTGTGCACCGCCCTCTTCATGAAGACGGTGCACAGGGCGCCGATCACGGCGACCGTGCCGAGGATCCAGAACTGGACGGCCTCGCCGGCGGAGGTGGTGTAGGCGGCGAGCTGGGCGCTCATCGGCCGGTCACCTCCTCCGACGCCGGTTCGGTCCCCCCGAAGGTCGAGTCGGCCTCCTGGACGACCTCGCCCTTGGAGTGCGCGACCTGGCGGACCGTGCCGGGCGCGGCCTCGGTCACCAGGCCCCGGTAGTAGTCCTGCTCGTCCGTCCCCGGGTACATCGCGTGCGGGGCCTCCACCATGCCCTCGTCGAGCCCGGCGAGCAGCTGCTCCTTGGTGTAGATGAGGTTGGCGCGGCTGGAGTCGGCGAGCTCGAACTCGTTGGTCATCGTCAGCGCGCGGGTGGGGCACGCCTCGATGCACAGGCCGCACAGGATGCAGCGGGCGTAGTTGATCTGGTAGACGCGGCCGTACCGCTCGCCCGGCGAGTAGCGCTCCTCCTCGGTGTTGTCCGCGCCCTCCACGTAGATCGCGTCGGCGGGGCAGGCCCAGGCGCACAGCTCGCAGCCCACGCACTTCTCCAGGCCGTCCGGATGGCGGTTGAGCTGGTGCCGTCCGTGGAAGCGCGGAGCGGTGGTCTTCTTCTGCTCCGGGTACTGCTCGGTGAGCCGCTTCTTGAACATGGCCTTGAAGGTCACGCCGAAGCCGGCCACGGGGTTCTGGAAACCGGGCTTCGACTGCCCGGCCTCCTTGGGCTCCTCAGCCATCGGACGCCTCCTTTCCATCCGTAGGTCCGCCCACAGGTCCGTCACCGTGGGTATCGGGGCCGCCACTGACGATCAGCTCCCGCTGCTCGCCGCGCGGACGGCGCCGGGGCACCGGCGGCAGTTCCTGTCCGGGCAGCGGCGGTACGGGGAATCCGCCCGCCATCGGGTCGAAGGCGGCCGGCCGCCCGGCGGGCCGCTCGGCCTGCTTCGTCTTCTCGCGGAACATGTCGGCGACGAAGGAGAGCAGCAGCAGGGCGAGGACGCCGCCGCCGATGTAGAGGGCGATGTCGGCGAAGTCGTAGTTCTCGTTCCGCAGGGCCCGCACGGAGGCGACGAGCATCAGCCACACCAGCGAGACCGGGATGAGGACCTTCCAGCCGAGCTTCATCAGCTGGTCGTAGCGGACCCGTGGGAGGGTGCCGCGCAGCCACACGAAGAAGAACAGCAGCAGCTGGACCTTGACGGTGAACCAGAGCAGCGGCCACCAGCCGTGGTTCGCGCCCTCCCAGAAGGTGCTGACGGGCCACGGGGCCCGCCACCCGCCGAGGAAGAGGGTGGTGGCGACGGCCGAGACGGTGACCATGTTGACGTACTCGGCGAGCATGAACATCGCGAACTTGATCGACGAGTACTCGGTGTTGAAGCCGCCCACCAGGTCGCCCTCGGACTCCGGCATGTCGAACGGGGCGCGGTTGGTCTCGCCGACCATGGTGACGATGTAGAGGATGAAGGAGACCGGCAGCAGCAGGATGTACCAGCGGTCGGTCTGCTGCTCGACGATCGTCGAGGTCGACATCGACCCCGAGTAGAGGAACACCGAGGCGAAGGCGGCGCCCATCGCGATCTCGTAGGAGATCATCTGCGCGCAGGAGCGCAGGCCGCCCAGCAGCGGGTAGGTCGAACCGGAGCTCCAGCCCGCGAGCACGATGCCGTAGATGCCGACCGAGGCGACCGCGAGGATGTAGAGCATCGCGATCGGCAGGTCGGTGAGCTGCATCGTGGTGCGCTGGCCGAAGATCGAGATCTCGTTGCCGGCCGGGCCGAAGGGGATCACCGCGATCGCCATGAAGGCCGGGATGGCCGCGACGACCGGCGCGAGGACGTACACCGCCTTGTCCGCGCGCTTGACGACGAGGTCTTCCTTGAGCATCAGTTTGACGCCGTCGGCGAGCGACTGGAGCAGGCCCCAGGGGCCGTGCCGGTTCGGGCCGATGCGCAGCTGCATCCAGGCGACGACCTTGCGCTCCATGACGATGGAGACCAGCACGGTCACCATCAGGAAGGCGAAGCAGAACACCGCCTTGACGACGACCAGCCACCAGGGGTCGCGGCCGAACATCGAGAGGTCTTCAGCGGCGAGGTACGGGCTCATGCCTCCACCTCCTCGGGGGCTTCGGCGGCGGGCGCCGCCGGGCCGATGCGGACGAGGGAGCCGGGCAGCGCCCCGGTGTCGGAGGCGACGCCCCCGCCCGTGGAGTTCAGCGGGAGCCACACCACGCGGTCGGGCATCTCGCTGATCCGCAGCGGGAGTGCGACGGCCCCGGCGGGGCCGGTCACGGTGAGCAGGCCGCCGTCCTCGACGCCCGCCTCGGCGGCCGTGGCGGCCGACAGGCGCGCGTGGGCCGCGTGCCGGGTGCCGGCGAGCGCCTCGTCGCCCTCCTGCAGGACGCCCTGGTCGAGCAGCAGCCGGTGCCCGGCGAGCACGGCCTCCCCGGCGGCGGGCCGCGGCAGCGTGCCCGCCGTCTCCAGGGGTCCGGTGGCCCGCGGGCCGTCCCAGACGCCGAGCCGGTCCAGCTCCGCGCGCGTGGTGCGCAGATCCGGCAGGCCCAGGTGGACGTCCATGGCGTCGGCCAGCATCTGCAGCACGCGCCCGTCGGTGGGGGCGACGCGGTGGGTCATCTGGTCGGGCTTGAGCGCTGCCTCGAAGAAGCGGACCCGGCCTTCCCAGTTGAGGAAGGTGCCGGCCTTCTCGGCGACGGCAGCGACGGGCAGGACGATGTCGGCCTTCTCGGTGATCTCGCTGGGCCGCAGCTCCAGCGAGACCAGGAAGCCGACCTCGTCCAGGGCCGCACGCGCGCGTGCCGGGTCGGGCAGGTCGGCGATCTCCACGCCCGCAACCAGCAGGGCCTGGAGCTCGCCGGCCGCGGCGGCCTCGACGATCTGGCCGGTGTCGCGGCCGTAGCGGTGCGGGAGTGCGGCCACGCCCCAGACGGCGGCGACCTCCTCACGCGCGCGGGGGTCGGTCGCCGGGCGGCCGCCCGGCAGCAGCGACGGCAGGGCGCCCGCCTCGACGGCCCCGCGTTCCCCGGCCCGGCGCGGGATCCACGCCAGCCGGGCGCCGGTCGCGGCGGCGATCCGCACCGCGGCGGTGAGACCGCCGGCCACGGCGGCCAGCCGCTCGCCGACGACGATCACCGCTCCCTCGGTGCGCAGCGCCTCGGCCGCCGAGGCGCCGTCGCCCTCCAGGCCGACACCGCCGGCGAGCGCGTCGAGCCACTCGGTCTCGGTGCCGGGAGCGGCCGGAAGCAGCGTTCCGCCGGCCTTCTCCAGACCGCGTGTGGCGTGCGTGGCCAGGGCGAACACCTTCTGCCCGTGCTTGCGCCAGGCCTTGCGCAGCCGCAGGAAGACGCCGGGCGCCTCCTCCTCGGCCTCGAACCCGACCAGCAGGACCGCGGGCGCCTTCTCCAGGGAGGCGTACGTGACGCCCGTGCCGTCCAGGTCCCGGCCCCGCCCGGCGACCCGGGCGGCGAGGAAGTCGGCCTCCTCGCCGCTGTGCACGCGCGCGCGGAAGTCGATGTCGTTGGTGTCGAGCGCCACCCGCGCGAACTTGCTGTAGGCGTAGGCGTCCTCCACGGTGAGGCGGCCGCCGGTCAGGACACCGGTGCGGCCCCGGGAGGCGAGCAGCCCCTGGGCGGCGATCTGCAGGGCGTCCGGCCAGGAGGCCGGTTCCAGCTCGCCCTCGGCGTTGCGCACCA
This sequence comes from Streptomyces sp. NPDC052701, assembly GCF_040678355.1. Taxonomy (NCBI): domain Bacteria; kingdom Bacillati; phylum Actinomycetota; class Actinomycetes; order Kitasatosporales; family Streptomycetaceae; genus Streptomyces; species Streptomyces sp. NPDC052701. Next base: position 13,182 of record NZ_JBFATO010000014.1, on the reverse strand, counting down.
GGGGTGTGGTGAGCCGGTCGCGCTGCTGCGCGTACCGGAACGCGAACCGTCCCTTGTCGCAGATCCACTCCTCGTTGACCTCGGGGTCGAGGGCCGCGAGGCGCCGCATGACCTTGCCGCGCCGGTGGTCGGTGCGCGTGGCGCAGCCACCGGAGCAGTGCTCGCACACCGACGGCGAGGAGACCAGGTCGAAGGGGCGGGAGCGGAAGCGGTACGCCGCCGAGGTCAGCGCGCCGACGGGGCAGATCTGGATGGTGTTGCCGGAGAAGTACGACTCGAACGGGTCGCCCTCGCCGGTGCCGACCTGCTGGAGCGCGCCCCGCTCCAGCAGCTCGATCATCGGGTCGCCCGCCACCTGGTTGGAGAACCGGGTGCAGCGGGCGCACAGCACGCACCGCTCCCGGTCCAGCAGCACCTGCGTGGAGATCGGCACGGGCTTTTCGTACGTGCGCTTCTTGCCCTCGAAGCGGGACTCGGCGTTGCCGTGCGACAGCGCCTGGTTCTGCAGCGGGCACTCGCCGCCCTTGTCGCAGACCGGGCAGTCCAGCGGGTGGTTGATGAGCAGGAGCTCCATCACGCCCTTCTGGGCCTTCTCCGCGACGGGCGAGGTCAGGTGGGTCTTCACCACCATCCCGTCCGTGCAGGTGATGGTGCAGGACGCCATGGGCTTGCGCTGGCCCTCGACCTCGACGATGCACTGCCGGCAGGCGCCGGCCGGGTCGAGGAGGGGATGGTCGCAGAACCGGGGGATCTCGATGCCGAGCTGTTCGGCGGCCCGGATGACCAGGGTGCCCTTGGGCACGCTGATCTCGATGCCGTCGATCGTCAGCGTGACGAGGTCCTCCGGCGGGACCGCCGCCTCCCCCCCGCCGGAGGGAGCGCTGGTGGTCACGGTCATGCGTTCACCTCCGTGCGGTCGGCCCAGGCCGTCGACCTGGCCGGGTCGAAGGGGCAGCCCCGGCCCGTGATGTGCTGCTCGTACTCCTCGCGGAAGTGCTTGAGCGAGGAGAAGATCGGCGAGGCGGCGCCGTCGCCGAGGGCGCAGAAGGACTTGCCGTTGATGTTGTCGGCGATGTCGGCGAGCTTGTCGAGGTCGGAGGGCTTGCCCTTGCCGGCCTCGATGTCCCGCAGCAGCTGCACCAGCCAGTAGGTGCCCTCGCGGCAGGGCGTGCACTTGCCGCAGGACTCGTGGGCGTAGAACTCGGTCCAGCGGGTGACGGCGCGCACGACGCAGGTCGTCTCGTCGAAGCACTGGAGGGCTTTGGTGCCGAGCATGGAACCCGCGGCGCCCACTCCTTCGTAGTCGAGGGGGACGTCGAGGTGCTCGTCGGTGAACATCGGGGTCGAGGAGCCGCCCGGCGTCCAGAACTTGAGGCGGTGCCCGGGGCGCATCCCGCCGCTCATGTCCAGGAGCTGGCGCAGGGTGATCCCGAGCGGGGCCTCGTACTGGCCGGGGTTGGCGACGTGGCCGGACAGGGAGTAGAGCGTGAAGCCCGGGGACTTCTCGCTGCCCATCGAGCGGAACCACTCCTTGCCCCGGTGCATGATCGCGGGAACCGAGGCGATCGACTCGACGTTGTTCACCACGGTGGGGCACGCGTAGAGGCCCGCGACGGCGGGGAAGGGGGGACGCAGCCGCGGCTGGCCGCGGCGGCCTTCGAGCGAGTCCAGCAGCGCGGTCTCCTCACCGCAGATGTACGCGCCCGCGCCGGCGTGCACGGTGAGTTCCAGGTCGAGTCCGCTGCCCAGGATGTCCGTGCCGAGGTAGCCCGCCGCGTAGGCCTCGCGCACGGCCGAGTGCAACCGCCGCAGCACGGGGACGACTTCGCCCCGCAGGTAGATGAAGGCGTGCGACGACCTGATGGCGTAGCACGCGATGACGATGCCCTCGATGAGGCTGTGCGGGTTGGCGAACAGCAGCGGGATGTCCTTGCAGGTCCCGGGCTCCGACTCGTCGGCGTTGACGACCAGGTAGTGGGGCTTGCCGTCCCCCTGCGGGATGAACTGCCACTTCATCCCCGTGGGGAACCCGGCGCCGCCGCGGCCGCGCAGGCCGGAGTCCTTGACGTAGGCGATGACGTCGTCCGGCGACATGGCCAGCGCCTTGCGGAGCCCCTCGTACCCGTCGTGCCTGCGGTACACGTCCAGCGTCCAGGACTTGTCCTCGTCCCAGAAGGCCGACAGCACCGGTGCGAGCAGTTTCTCCGGGCTCATGTCCTTGAGTTCGGTTGCCAAGGTCATCACTCCCCCTCCTCGGCGACAGGTCCCGCCGGGTGGGAGGGATCGGAGGCCGACGTGTCCTGCGGCGCGTCGTGCGAGCTCAGGTGCTCCGTGGGCGACGGCTGGTGCGGCGGCTCGTCCGCGGACGCCGCGCCGCGCGGGTGCACCACGCGCGCGGGAGCGGTCTCCCCCTTGGCGAGCTTGAGTCCGACCAGGGAGGCGGGTCCCGCGCTCCCGCCGGCCTCGACGGCCCCCTCGCGCTCGTCGGGGAAGCCGGCCAGGATCCGGGCGGTCTCCTTGAAGGTGCACAGCGGCGCACCGCGCGTGGGGCTGACCGGCCGTCCCGCGCGCAGGTCGTCGACGAGGCGCCTGGCGCTGGCCGGGGTCTGGTTGTCGAAGAACTCCCAGTTGACCATGACGACCGGTGCGTAGTCGCAGGCCGCGTTGCACTCGATGTGCTCCAGGGTGACCTTGCCGTCGTCGGTGGTCTCGCCGTTGCCGACGCCCAGGTGCTCCTGGAGCTCCTCGAAGATGGCGTCGCCGCCCATGACGGCGCACAGGGTGTTGGTGCAGACGCCCACCTGGTAGTCGCCGCTCGGCTTGCGCCGGTACATGGTGTAGAAGGTGGCGACCGCGGTGACCTCGGCCGTGGTCAGGCCGAGCACGTCCGCGCAGAACCGCATCCCGGTGCGCGTGACGTGTCCCTCCTCCGACTGCACCAGGTGCAGCAGCGGCAGGAGGGCGGACCGGGAGTCCGGGTAGCGGGCGACGATCTCGCGCGCGTCCGTCTCCAGGCGGGCGCGGACGTCGTCCGGGTAGGCGGGGGCGGGCGGTTCGGGCATGCCCAGGCTGACGCCCCGCTCGGAGGATGAGGTGGTCACCGGTCGACGCCTCCCATCACGGGGTCGATGGACGCGACGGCGACGATGACGTCGGCGACCTGGCCGCCCTCGCACATCGCCGCCATGGCCTGCAGGTTGGTGAAGGACGGGTCGCGGAAGTGGACCCGGTAGGGGCGGGTGCCTCCGTCGGAGACGACGTGCACCCCGAGCTCGCCCTTGGGCGACTCGACCGCCGCGTACGCCTGTCCCGGCGGGACGCGGAAGCCTTCGGTGACCAGCTTGAAGTGGTGGATCAGGGCCTCCATGGACGTGCCCATGATCTTCTTGATGTGGTCGAGGGAGTTGCCGAGCCCGTCCGGCCCCAGGGCGAGCTGGGCGGGCCAGGCGATCTTCTTGTCGGCCACCATGACCGGGCCGGGCTGGAGCCGGTCCAGGCACTGCTCGATGATCCGCAGCGACTGGCGCATCTCCTCCAGGCGGATCAGGAAGCGGCCGTAGGCGTCGCAGGTGTCGGCGGTCGGGACGTCGAAGTCGTACGTCTCGTAGCCGCAGTAGGGCTGGGCCTTGCGCAGGTCGTGGGGCAGGCCGGTGGAGCGCAGGATCGGGCCCGTCGCGCCGAGGGCCATGCAGCCGGCCAGGTCGAGGTAGCCGACGTCCTGCATGCGGGCCTTGAAGATGGGGTTCCCGGTGGCGAGCTTGTCGTACTCCGGGAGGTTTTTGTCCATCTTCTTCACGAACTCGCGGATCTGGTCCACCGCGCCGGGCGGCAGGTCCTGGGCGAGTCCGCCGGGGCGGATGTAGGCGTGGTTCATCCGCAGGCCGGTGATCAGCTCGTAGATGTCGAGGATGAGTTCACGGTCGCGGAAGCCGTAGATCATGATCGTGGTGGCGCCGAGCTCCATGCCGCCGGTGGCGATGCACACCAGGTGGGAGGAGAGCCGGTTCAGCTCCATCAGGAGCACGCGGATGACCGAGGCCCGGTCCGGGACGTCGTCCTCGATGCCGAGGAGCTTCTCGACCGCGAGGCAGTACGCCGTCTCGTTGAAGAACGGCGTCAGGTAGTCCATGCGCGTCACGAACGTGGTGCCCTGGGTCCACGTCCGGTACTCGAGGTTCTTCTCGATGCCGGTGTGCAGGTAGCCGATGCCGCAGCGGGCCTCGGTGACCGTCTCGCCCTCGATCTCCAGGATCAGGCGGAGCACGCCGTGGGTGGAGGGGTGCTGCGGGCCCATGTTGACGACGATGCGCTCGTCGTCGGCGCGGGCCGCGGACTGGACGACCTCGTCCCAGTCGCCGCCGGTGACCGTGTAGACGGTGCCCTCGGTGGTCTCGCGCGCCGAGGCGGCGGTGCCGGACGCGGAGGACGGGGTGTGCGTGCTCATGAGTACGACCTCCGCTGGTCCGGAGCCGGGATCTGGGCGCCCTTGTACTCGACGGGGATGCCGCCGAGGGGGTAGTCCTTGCGCTGCGGGTGGCCCTGCCAGTCGTCCGGCATCATGATCCGCGTCAGGGCCGGGTGACCGTCGAAGACGATGCCGAAGAAGTCGTACGTCTCGCGCTCGTGCCAGTCGTTCGTCGGGTACACCGGGAACAGCGACGGGATGTGCGGGTCGCCGTCGGGGCAGCTGACCTCCAGGCGGATCAGCCGGTTGTGGGTGATCGAGCGCAGGTGGTAGACGGCGTGCAGCTCGCGGCCCTTGTCGCCCGGGTAGTGGACGCCGCTGACGCCGGTGCACAGCTCGAAGCGCAGCGCCGGGTCGTCGCGCAGGGTGCGGGCGACGCGGACCAGGTGCTCGCGTTCGATGTGGAAGGTGATCTCGCCGCGGTCGACGACCGTCTTCTCGATGGCGTTCTCGGGCAGCAGCCCTTGTTCCTCCAGCGCGCCCTCCAGTTCGTCGGCGACCTCGTCGAACCAGCCGCCGTAGGGCCTGCTCGCCGGTCCCGGGAGCCGGACCGAGCGGACCAGGCCGCCGTAGCCGGAGGTGTCGCCGCCGTTGTCCGCGCCGAACATGCCGCGCTGGACGCGGATCTCCTCGCCGCCCTGGCCGCGCCGGCCCGGGAGGTTCTCGGCGGAGAGCTCCTTCTCGGGGTTGACCCCGTTGCCGTTGGCGTCGCTCACCGCAGCAGCCCCTTCATCTCGATCGTGGGCAGGGCCTTGAGCGCCGCCTCCTCCGCCTCGCGGGCCGCCTCCTCGGCGTTCACGCCGAGCTTGGAGTGCTGGATCTTGTGGTGGAGCTTGAGGATGGCGTCCATCAGCATCTCGGGCCGCGGCGGGCAGCCGGGGAGGTAGATGTCGACCGGCACGATGTGGTCGACGCCCTGGACGATGGCGTAGTTGTTGAACATGCCGCCGGAGGAGGCGCAGACCCCCATGGAGATCACCCACTTGGGGTTCGGCATCTGGTCGTAGACCTGCCGCAGCACCGGTGCCATCTTCTGGCTGACCCGGCCGGCGACGATCATCAGGTCGGCCTGGCGCGGCGAGCCGCGGAAGACCTCCATGCCGAAGCGCGCCAGGTCGTAGCGGCCCGCGCCGGTGGTCATCATCTCGATGGCGCAGCAGGCGAGGCCGAACGTGGCCGGGAAGACCGACGCCTTGCGCACCCAGCCCGCGGCCTGCTCGACGGTGGTCAGCAGGAAGCCGCTCGGCAGCTTTTCTTCGAGTCCCATGACTTAAAGGCCCCTCAGTCCCATTCCAGGCCGCCGCGTCGCCAGACGTACGCGTAGGCGACGAAGACGGTGAGCACGAAGAGCAGCATCTCCACGAGCCCGAAAATCCCCAGGGCGTCGAAGCTGACGGCCCAGGGGTAGAGGAAGACGATCTCGATGTCGAAGACGATGAAGAGCATCGCCGTCAGGTAGTACTTGATGGGGAAGCGCCCGCCGCCGGCCGGCGTGGGGGTCGGCTCGATGCCGCACTCGTAGGCCTCGAGCTTGGCGCGGTTGTACCGCTTCGGACCGATCAGCGTGGCCATGACCACGGAGAAGATCGCAAAGCCTGCCCCGAGGGCTCCCAGTACGAGGATGGGCGCATACGCGTTCACCGCTCCTCGCTCCTCTCAGTCGGCACTGACTGCTGGCGGTTGTGCCGGGCTCACGCGCGCCCCACCCGTCCCTCGAGCCCCGCCCGCCCCGGCGGAGATCGGGAACATGTGAAGCAGGTCACAAGCCCAACCGCGTGCATCTTATGCCTGTCGCTCTGTGATCTGCGACACGGGGTATTGCACAAGCTTTGTGATCTCCACCACCTGACGAAGGATCATGAAGTCGTATGAGCGGTGATCTTCACACGCGAAGCGTCCGAGTGATCACGACAGGTGACATTTTGGCTCGTCGCAGCAGGTCGGAAGGGGCGTCTCTATATCAAGAGAGTTCCCTTGCATGCAAATTGGCGCCGGAGTCGATCTCTTGATAGAGGGCCGCGTTCACACTCGCGGGGGCGCTGGGCGCGCTGTGAACGCGTGCACGCTTTCACGATCTCCGTGGAGCCGCGTCCGCCCGGGGTCCGTCCGCAGCCGACCCACGACCGGTCCGCAACCGGTCCGCGATCCCGCGCGGGACGCACCCGCCGGGTTGACCGTTCCGTGACCTCCGCCACATTCGCAAGGGGCGTCGGACGGCGGGAGTTGGCCAATTGCCCCAACCAGTGGTAGGCGCGGGGCAATTCGGGCGAAATGATCAAAGACCGAGATCACAGGCCCATTACGTCGCGCCCGTAATGTCCGTTACGGCGTCAATAAAGAATCGTCTTGCCGGAATTCGGGGAGTGGATTGAACAACTGTGGCGCAGCACACGTTCCTTGAAGATATGAAGGAGCCCCTGGTACCGGTTGTTCCCATGTCCCACACCGCTCACATACGCAGCCACCGGAAGCCCCGCCGCAGCGCGTCGAAGATCGCGATGCGCGCCGGAGTTGCCGGTGGCGTCCTCAGCACCCTGGCAGTGGCGGGTGCATCGGGGGCGGCCAACGCCGCCGAACCGGTGACGCAGACCCTGGAACTGCCCACCCTGACGGCCGACCTGGCCGCCCAGGTCGCCGAGTCCGCGACCGCCACGGAGCTGGCCGCCGCGAACTACGAGCTGCAGGCCGAGCGTGACGCGGCCGCCGCCAAGGCCGCCAAGGAGGCCAAGGCGGACCTCGCCGAGGCCAAGAAGAAGGCCGAGGCCCGCAAGAAGGCCGCGGAGGCCGCGCGCCAGGCGGCTGCCGAGCGCGCCGAGCGTGCCGCGCGCGACACCGAGCGGCCCACCCTCACGGCGACGGCGAGCGTGGCGACCTCCGCGAGCACGTCCACGGCGACCGGTTCGGCCGCGAGCGTGATCTCCTTCCTGAAGGCACAGGTGGGCAAGGCCTACGTCCTGGGCGCCACCGGTCCCTCCGCCTACGACTGCTCCGGTCTGGTGGGCGCCGCCTTCAAGCAGGTGGGCATCAGCCTGCCGCGCGTCTCGCAGGACCAGTCGACCGCCGGCACGCCGGTGTCGCTGAGCAACCTGCAGCCGGGCGACATCCTGTACTGGGGCAGCGCGGGCAGCGCGTACCACGTCGCCGTCTACATCGGCGACGGCAAGTTCATCGGCGCTCAGAACCCCTCCACGGGCATCGTCGAGCAGCCGCTGTCGTACGACCCGCCGACCGGCGCGGTGCGGGTGCTCTGAGTACACCGGCCGTAGCGCCGTACGGAGTGAAGGGCCGCAGCCGCTCGGGGGCAGCGGCCCTTCCGGCATGTTCCCCGGCGCATCGGGGCACCTCGGGCGATACCACCGGTCGGGCCCGGGCGGGCGGTGCGGCCCCCGGCCCCGGCCCTGCCTCAGCCCTCCCCGGCTCCCGGCTCCCGGCTCCCGGCTCCCGGCTCCCGGCTCCCGGCTCCCGGCTCCCGGCTCCCGCGAGGAAACGTCCGCGGGGGTGGCCGGAAGCCCGGTTCCCGGCCACCCGTGGCGTCCTCACGGCGGTGGCCGCCCCGCGGGCGTCACGCCTTCGGCGCCACCTTGCTCAGGCCGTTGATGATGCGGTCCATCGCGTCGCCGCCCGTCGGGTCGGTGAGGTTGGCGAGCAGCTTCAGGGTGAACTTCATCAGCAGGGGGTGGGTCAGGCCGCGCTGGGCGGCGATCTTCATGACCTTGGGGTTGCCGATCAGCTTCACGAAGGCGCGGCCGAGGGTGTAGTAGCCGCCGTAGGTGTCCTTCAGGATCTGCGGGTAGCGCCGCAGGGCCGTCTCGCGCTGGGCCGGGGTGGAGCGGGCCTGGGCCTGGACGATGACGTCGGCGGCGATCTGGCCGGATTCCATCGCGTAGGCGATGCCCTCTCCGTTGAAGGGGTTGACCAGGCCGCCGGCGTCGCCGACGAGGAGCAGGCCCCTGGTGTAGTGGGGCTGGCGGTTGAAGGCCATGGGCAGGGCCGCGCCGCGGATCGGGCCGGTCATGTTCTCCGGGGTGTAGCCCCAGTCCTCCGGCATGGAGGCGCACCAGGCCTTGAGGACCTCGCGCCAGTCGAGCTCCTTGAAGGAGTCCGAGGTGTTCAGCACGCCGAGGCCGACGTTGGAGGTGCCGTCGCCCATGCCGAAGATCCAGCCGTAGCCGGGCAGGAGACGGTCCTCGGGGCCGCGGCGGTCCCACAGTTCCAGCCAGGACTCCAGGTAGTCGTCGTCGTGGCGCGGGGAGGTGAAGTACGTGCGGACCGCGACGCCCATCGGGCGGTCCTCGCGGCGGTGCAGGCCCATCGCCAGGGACAGGCGGGTGGAGTTGCCGTCGGCGGCCACCACCAGCGGTGCGTGGAAGGTGACTTCGCGCTTCTCCTCGCCCAGCTTGGCGCTCACGCCGGTGATGCGTCCGGTGCGGTCGTCGACGATCGGCCCGGAGACGTTGCAGCGCTCGTACAGGCGGGCGCCCGCCTTCTGCGCCTGGCGGGCGAGCTGCTCGTCGAAGTCGTCGCGCCTGCGGACCAGTCCGTAGTCGGGGAAGGAGGCGAGATCCGGCCAGTCCAGCTGGAGGCGCACACCGCCGCCGATGATGCGCAGGCCCTTGTTGCGCAGCCAGCCGGCCTCCTCGGAGACGTCGATGCCCATGGCCACGAGCTGCTTGACGGCGCGCGGGGTGAGCCCGTCGCCGCAGACCTTCTCCCGCGGGAACTCGGTCTTCTCCAGCAGCAGCACGTCGAGCCCGGCCCTGGCCAGGTGGTAGGCGGTAGCGGAGCCGGCCGGCCCCGCGCCCACGACGATGACATCGGCGGTGTTCTCGGAGAGGGGCTCGGTCACGACGGTCACGGCGGGATCTCCCCAAGTTCGAAATCTGCGTGCCGACCGGCACAGGACACGGGCAGTCTATTCAGCGTCACCGATCACCCGGCTGAAGGGCTGCCCCGTGAACCGAGCTCTCCCCGCAGTGCGGCTGCGCGTCCCCACCGACGAGGACGCGGTCGCCTGGCACCGGATCTTCGCCCACCCGGACGTCATGGAGTTCCAGGGCGGCCGGGCCGAGGAGCTGTCGGTGTACGAGGAGCTCACCGCCCGCCAGCGCCGGCACGACGCCGAACGCGGCTTCTGCCTGTGGACGATGCTCGACGAGGACGACCGGGTCATCGGCTTCACCGGCGCCCAGCCCTGGGAGCAGGACTGGGGCCCCCGGGGGGAGATCGAGATCGGCTGGCGGCTCGCGCGGGAGTCCTGGGGCAAGGGGTACGTCACCGCGGCCGCGCTCCAGACGCTCCAGCGGGTGCGCGCGGCGGGTGTGCCGAGCGTGGTGGCGATGGTGGCCGCGGACAACAGGAGGTCCGTCGCGGTCACGCAGCGGCTGGGCATGCGCCTGGCCGAGACGTTCACCGCGCCGCTCTCGCGCCGGCTGGGGCACTGCTACCGACTCGACCTGTAGCCGAGAGTAATCAAGTGTCACAGATAGCGACTTGACGCTTCCGGCCGGCCGGCCCCGGGGCTACCCTGCCGGTACCGCTGGGGGTGACATCTGTGCACGGATCCCGCAGAACATCCGAAGTTCGCGTACCGCGCCTGGTCGGCCTGATGGCCGTGGACGCGCGGGAGGCCGCCCGGACGCGGGGCCTGGCCCTCGGCGCACCCGACCGGCCCGACTTCCACCGCACCGTCGTCGACCACGTCGTACGGCAGTACCCGCAGCCCGGCGCCGAGGTGCCGCGGGACTCCCTGGTGTACGTGTGGTTCGACTTCGGTGAGGGGGAGGGCGGCGGGGGCGTACGGGAGCCGCGGCTGCCGGGACCGCCCGGCGGCGGGCTCCGACGGGAACTGGACGAGCCGGAGGACCCCGCGTACGCGGTCCTCGGCTCCCCCTAGCTCGCCTTGAAGCCCCGGTGCAGGGCCACCACCCCGCCGGTCAGGTTCCGCCAGGCCACCTTCGCCCAGCCGGCCTTCCTCAGCCGCCCGGCGAGGGCGGGCTGGTCGGGCCAGCTGCGGATGGACTCCGCGAGGTAGACGTACGCGTCCGGGTTCGACGACACGGCCCGCGCGACCGGCGGCAGCGCCCGCATCAGGTACTCGGTGTAGACGGTCCGGAACGGCGCCCAGGTCGGGTGCGAGAACTCGCAGATGACGATCCGGCCGCCGGGCCGGGTCACGCGGTGCATCTCGCGCAGGGCCGCGTCCGTGTCCTGCACGTTGCGCAGGCCGAAGCTGATGGTGACGGCGTCGAAGACGTCGTCGCGGAACGGCAGCCGGGTCGCGTCGCCCGCCGTGAAGGGCAGCCAGGCGTGCCGCTCCTTGCCGACCTGGAGCATGCCGAGGGAGAAGTCGCAGGGGACGACGTACGCGCCGGTGCGGGCGAAGGGCAGCGAGGAGGTGGCCGTGCCGGCGGCGAGGTCCAGGACCTTCTGCGCCGGCCGGGCGCCGACCGCCCTGGCGACCTCCCTGCGCCACAGCCGGGCCTGTCCCAGGGACAGCACGTCGTTGGTCAGGTCGTACCGCTCCGCCACGTCGTCGAACATCGAGGCGACTTCGTGCGGCTGCTTGTCCAGGGATGCGCGGGTCACGGGCCCATTCTTGCAGCACGGCGGTACGGCCTTCGGTGACGGGCCCGCAGCGCGTTCCCCGGACGCCGGGGAGCCCGCACGGCGTAAACTCGGACTTTCCGGTGAGCGGCCCGGGAGAGCCCGGGAGAGGCGGACCGGCCTGTTCCCCTCCCGAGGGCCTCCGGGCCGGGACGGGGACCACCGAGAGCGGGTGCCTGCGCGATGAGGAGTCCGAGGATGCCGGCGGCGGGCCTGGCGGGCCTGTTCGCCCTGGCCGTCACGGGCTGCTCCGGGCAGGGCGGTACGGCGGCACCCGCGGCCGGCACCTCCTACGCCCCCTACGTCAGCGCCACCACCGCCTCCGGCAGCGACTTCGCGGGCTCCCCCACGGCGTACAACCTGGCGTTCGTGGTCGCGGGCGGCGGCGACTGCGCACCGGCGTGGGACGGCACCCGGGCCGTCGGCGACCCGGCGGTGGCCGCCCGGATCTCGCGGCTCGGACAGGACGGCGCCGACCTGCGCGTCTCCTTCGGCGGGGCCTCCGGCACCGAGCTCGCCGCGGCCTGCGACAGCGCCCCGGAGCTGGCCGGGGCGTACGGCGAGGCGCTGGACGCGGCCGGTTCCTCCCGGGCCGACTTCGACGTCGAGGGCGACGAGCTGACCGACCCGGACTCGGTGGCCCTGCGCTCGCGGGCCGTCGCGCTGCTGCAGCGGGAGCGCAGCGGCCTGGAGGTGACCTTCACCCTCCCGGTGATGTCCTCCGGACTGGACGGGGACGCTCTGGCGCTGCTGGAGTCCGCCGACGACCACGGCGTGCGGGTCTCCACCGTCAACCTCATGACGATGAACTACGGCGAGTCCCGCACCGGCGACATGGGCGCCCACGCGCTCCGGGCGGCCCGGGCCGCCCACGCCCAGCTGAAGGAGGTCTTCGCCGCCTCGGACGCGGAGGCCTGGCGGGGCATGGCGCTGACTCCGATGATCGGCGTCAACGACGTCGCCGGCGAGACGTTCACGCTCGCGGACGCGGCCCGGGTGCGGGCGTTCGCCGAGGAGAAGGGCATCGGCTGGGTGTCGATGTGGGCGGCCTTCCGGGACCGGGCGTGCGAGGACGGGGACGGCGGGGGCGGGGACGGCGGGGACGCCGGTGCCGACGGCGCGCCGACCGACTGCAGCGGGGTGGAGCAGAGCCCGGGGGCGTTCGGGGAGGCGCTCGCGGGCTGACCGGCCGGCGCGGCGGGCCGGGTGGTCCTACCGGCGCCGGAACACCAGTCGGCCGTCCACGACCGTGGCCACGCAGGTGCCCGATCCGCGCTCGGCCAGCTCGGCCTCGTCCCGCACGTCGAACACGGCGAACCGGGCGGCCGAGCCGCGTTCCCTGGGGGGCGCGAACTCCACTTGCCCGCCACCGGCGTACGGGTCGAGCGCGGGGACGCCGCCGGGACGCCCGAGCCGGCCCACGATCCCCAGCCCGGAGCGGCGCACGGCGTCCCGCACCGCGCGGTTGCGCAGCTCCTCGCAGGCCGCCGCGACCGTGCCGTGCGCCAGCATCCGCTGCACCCCGCGCCGGGCGCTCGCGCCCCACCGGGCGTCGTCGAGGGCGAGCGCGGCCAGCGCGTCGCCGGTCAGCGGCTCGGTGCCCAGCTCGCCGGCCTCCCGCGGATCCGGGTGGTAGGCCTCCTCCAGCAGCTCGGTGCCGTGCGGGTTGACCAGGCCGGGCGTGAGGATGCCGGGCCACCGCCGCACGCGCGCGTGCGGGTGCGCGGCGAGGAGGTCCTGCACCGCCCCGGCGTCCTTGACCCGGGCGCCCTCGACGACGAGCGCCCGGCCCCTGGAGTCGGCGTGGATCGTCAGCACGCGGGCCCTAGTTGGAGGCCAGCAGCTTCAGCTCGGGGTGGGCGGTGCCGCCCTCGATCGCCGTGGACGAGATGTGCGAGACCACGCGGTCGTCGACGGGGTCGTCGGCCGGGTCCTCGTGGACGGCCAGGTGCTCGTAGGTCGTGGAGCGCTGGGCCGGGACCCGGCCCGCCGAGCGGATCAGCTCGATGATCTCCAGCCGGTTGGAGCGGTGCCGGGCGCCGGCGGAGGAGACCACGTTCTCCTCCAGCATGATCGAGCCCAGGTCGTCGGCGCCGTAGTGCAGGGAGAGCTGG